>CANOGG010000171.1 GCA_947565485.1 uncultured Mycoplasma sp.
TAATCTAATTATTTCCAGTAATTATAAGGGCTAATACTGGTCGCTGTTACGGACTATTTGTTCTCCTTTTCACGTATAGCAGCTTGTGCTGCTGCTAACCTCGCAATTGGCACTCTAAATGGTGAACAAGATACATAATCAAGTCCTACACTCTCACAAAATTCAATACTTGCAGGATCTCCACCATGTTCGCCACATATTCCAAGATGGATATCTGGTCTTGTCTCTCTACCTTTACGTGCCGCAATTCTAACAAGCTCACCCACACCCTCAGTATCCACTTTTGCAAAAGGGTCACTTTCAAATATATTATTATTATAATAATCATTCAAAAACTTACCAGCATCGTCTCTTGAAAAACCATAAGTAAGCTGTGTTAAATCATTTGTTCCAAAAGAGAAGAACTCTGCTTCGCGTGCTATCTTATCAGCCATTAAAGCTGCCCTTGGAATTTCAATCATTGTTCCCACATGATATTTAAGACTACTCTTATTCTCTTCTATAATCTTATCCGCTGTCTCTACCACGATATTTTTAACAAACTGTAATTCTTTCTCATCACCAATTAAAGGTATCATTATCTCTGGAACCACATTAATACCATCCATCTCAACCTTTATTGCTGCCTCTATCACTGCTCTGGTCTGCATTCTAGCAATTTCTGGATACGTAACAGCAAGTCTACAACCTCTATGGCCCATCATTGGATTAAACTCTTTTAATGAGTCTACTCTATTTCTTAAAGCTTCAAAACTAATTCCTAGTGCTTCTGCCAGTGACTTAATCTCTTCATCAGTATGTGGTAAGAACTCATGTAGAGGAGGGTCTAAATATCTAATCGTCACACTATATGGTGCCATTGTTCTAAACAACGCCTCGAAGTCATCTCTTTGATATGGTAAAATATCTTCAAGTGCTGCCTCTCTTTGTTCTAGAGTCTCCGCTGTAATCATCTTTCTAAAATTAAATATTCTTGACTCTTCAAAGAACATATGCTCCGTCCTACAAAGTCCAATCCCCTCTGCTCCAAATTTTCTTGCTTGTTCAGCATCTTTTGGCGTATCAGCATTTGTTCTAACCTTTAATCTTCTAGCCTCATCTGCCCAACTCATAAATGTTTCAAAGTCCCCACTTATATTAGGCTCTTCTGTCTTAATTAAACCATCATAAACTCTACCAGTTGAACCATCAAGACTAATCTCATCACCCTCATGATAAACTTTGCCATCACTCGTTGTAAGTGTTTTTGCCTCTTCATCAATCTTTAATTCGCCACATCCAGAAACACAACATCTTCCCATACCTCGAGCCACAACTGCCGCATGACTAGTCATACCACCGCGAATAGTTAAAATACCTTCCGCATGATTCATTCCCTCAATATCCTCAGGACTAGTCTCTAATCGAACTAAAATGGTTTTTTCACCCTTCTTCGCATGTTCTGTAACACTCTCAGCTGTAAAATAAATTTTACCAGCTCCCGCTCCCGGTGACGCTGCAAGCCCAGTCGCTACTACTTTACCACTTTTTAAAGCTTCACTATTAAATGTTGGATGTAACAAACTATCAAGTTGCTTTGGTTCCACTTTTAGTATTGCTTCTTCTTTTGTAATCATTCCCTCATTTACAAGGTCTACTGCTATTTTTAAAGCTGCACTAGCTGTTCTCTTACCATTTCTGGTCTGAAGCATAAATAACTTCCCATTTTCAATGGTAAACTCCATATCTTGCATATCTTTATAATGATTTTCAAGTGTTTTCGCAATATCCGCAAACTGTGCATAAACCTCTGGCATCACTGTCTCTAAAGTTGAAATAGCTTGTGGTGTTCTAATACCTGCCACTACATCTTCTCCTTGCGCATTTATCAAATACTCACCATAAAGTTTATTCTCACCAGTCGCTGGATTTCTTGTAAATGCTACTCCTGTACCTGAAGTTTCTCCTCTATTACCATAAACCATCTCTTGAACATTTACTGCTGTTCCCCAAGAACCTGGAATATCATTCATTCTTCGATAATATATTGCCCGCTCATTATTCCAACTTCTAAATACTGCTGTTACTGCCTCTATAAGCTGTACTCTAGGGTCCTGTGGAAACTCTTCACCTGCAATTTCCTTATATATCTTCTTAAATTCTTCCGTAACTTCAACCATATCATCCGCCGTTAAATCTGTATCAAATTTTGCACCCTTAGCTTCTTTTATCTCATCTAAACGGCGCTCAAAACTAGATTTTGGATAACCTTTAACTACATCTGCAAACATTTGTATAAATCTTCGATAAGAGTCATAAACAAATCTCTTATTCTGTGTTGCTTCTGTAAATCCAATAGCTACTTCATCATTAAGACCTAAATTAAGAACTGTATCCATCATTCCTGGCATACTAGCTCTCGCTCCACTTCTAACGCTAACTAAAAGTGGGTTCTCTTTATCTCCTAAGACTTTTTCTGTAATCTTCTCTAGTTCTGCTACTTTCTCATAAATCTCTTTCTTTATCTCTTCATCAATTACTTCTTTATCTTCATAGTATTTATTACATGCCTCAGTTGTAACTGTAAAACCTCTTGGAACAGGAAGACCAATTGAAGTCATTTCTGCCAAATTAGCTCCTTTACCACCAAGTAAATTACGCATATCTTTATTTCCTTCACTAAAAAGATAAACATATTTTTTAGCCATATCTACTCATTCCTTTCTAAAATTATAGGCAACAGCCTAATTATACCAAACGAAAAATGGCTAAACAACAAGCAATCACCAATTTGACATATTTTAGACAATTACCTTACCTTTCTTCTCACTCCTTATCTTCTTCATAACCTCTAAAATAACAACACAACCCAATAAAATCAAACAAAAAATCTGATTAATACTTAAAAACTTAACTCCCTCTCTAAGTCTCAAAAATTCTAACCCAAACTTTAAACTACAACTAAGTACTATAGCTAATCTAAAACAATCACTCTTCCCTTTCTTAAATTTACTCATCACTAACAAAAACAACCCTATAAAAACTATTGCTTCCACTATCTGCACTGGAAAATATGATAACTCCCCTGTAACACTAGTTGAATACTTATAAGTAACTGCACCTATCCCACTGTATACAAAACCACCACAACAACCAGCTAAAAAACACCCAATCTTCCCTACCCCATACATGAGAGGTAAACTAGGCGCCATAATATTTAAAACTTTCTTTCTATCTTTATTATATTGCTTAACAAAAATTAAAGTCATTATAATTAAACCTATCAAAGAACCCAAAGACGACATTCCAAGTAATACAAAATTTCTGTTTTTAACTACTTCATAATGTGTTAAAAGCGTATAATACTTACCTCCAAAAACTATCCCAATCAATTGATACACCATAAAATAAAATCGCCCTTGTCTTGAAAAATAATTCTTCCCATTATACCCTGTTACTACCATACTTAACGTAATACTTAAAATCACCATCAACCCATAAAAATTAAAATCTGTCTTAAACATTACTTATTCACCCACTGCTTCATTTCTTCCAACATTTTAGTATAACTTTTATCATCAGACAAGTTAAGTCC
>CANOGG010000172.1 GCA_947565485.1 uncultured Mycoplasma sp.
CTATATAACAGGGAAGAGTTTATATGAAGAGTTTATGCAGGGGATGAAGTTTTCACGAAATATTAAAGTAGTGCCTTTTTTAGATAATTTACCTGGTTTGATGAAAAAAGCAGACTTAATTGTAACCAGAGCGGGAGCTAGTACGATGAGTGAAATTTTGTCGCTTAGAATACCAGCAATATTTATTCCAAGTCCATATGTTGCTAATAATCATCAGTATTATAATGCTAAAGAAGTAGTGGCGAATAATGCGGGGTTGTTGTTAGAAGAAAAAGATTTGACGGGAAAAATTTTGTTTGATGCCGTAAATGAGCTTTTAGGTGATAAGCAAAATTATGAGATTATGAAAATGAATTTGAAGAGTATGGGGAAAAATGATAGTAGTAGGATAATAGTGCAGGAGATTAAGGAGCTTGTAAATGAATGACATTAAAGATATTCAAGTTATTGAAGAGGGAGAGTTAACAAATACTTTTAAACTTAAGAGTCGAGCAAAATATTTAGTTAAAGTTTTAAGTATTAATGGATTAGTATATGTATTATCTTATTTTAGAGAAGAAAATATTAAGTATTTTATTTTAGGAGCTGGTTCGAATGTTGTGCTAGATGAGTATTTTGATGGGGCAGTTATCGTTTTAGAGGGACTTAATAATGTGGAAGTTTTAGGAATGGAAGTAAAAGCTCAAGCAGGAGTGATGATGGGGAAAGTCACGAAAGCAGCGGTTGATGCTAACTTGACAGGTTTAGAGTGGGCGATAAATATTCCGGGAACAATTGGAGGAAGTGTTGTTGGTAATGCGGGCGCGTATAATTCAGATGTTTTTGAAAGATTAGTGAAAGTTAAAGTTTTAACACAAGATTTAGAAGTTAAAGAGATGGCGAAAGAAGACTTTTTGTATAGTTATCGGCATACTAATATTAAAGAGTTGGGACTTATTGTATTAGAGGCGACTTTTAGGTTAGATAAGGGCGATAAAGTAGAGTCAAAAAGAATAATAAAAGATAGATGTAAGAGAAGATGTGAGTCCCAGCCGCTTGATATGCCAAGTGCAGGAAGTGTGTTTCGAAATCCGGAGGAAGATTTTGCAGCAAGGTTAATAGAAGAGGCAGGACTTAAAGGAACAAGTATTGGGGGAGCGCAAGTATCAGAGAAACATGCCAATTTTATTGTAAACGTGGGGAGTGCTACTAGTAATGATATTAAAAATTTGATAAAATTAGTTAAAGAGAGGGTTAAAGAGAAGTTTGATGTTGATTTAATTAATGAACAAGAAATAATTGAATGGAAGTAGGTCATGGCAACAGTAAAAAGAGTAAAAAGAAAAAAATTAAATGTTAAAGCGTTATTGATGTTACTATTAATGGTTTATTTGATAGTAATGCTTTTTTATACTGTTTTTACCTTGCCGATAAAGAATATTTATATTAAGAATACGTCTTTACTTAGTGATAATGAAGTAATAGAGATAGCGGGTATTAAGATTTATCCCTCAATATTTAAAGTTAATAGTAAGGGGTTAGAGAAGAAGATTAGAGAGTTAGAGTTAGTTGAAGATGTTAAAGTGAAAAAGACATTTAAGGGAGAGCTTATAATAGAGATAGACGAAGCAGAACCACTTTTTTACAATCGCAAGACTGAGAGGGTAGTGCTTAGTAATGGAAGAGAAGTAGAGGCAAGTAACAAGTATTTGGGAATACCGACACTTATTAATTCGGTGCCAAGTGATATGTTAAAAAATTTTGTGAAAGCTTTTAAAAATGTGGATGCGGATATAATTAAGATGATAAATGAGATTTTGTATGACCCGGATATTAAAGATAATGTGACGATTGATGATAGTAGATTTTTGCTGAGAATGAATGATACTAATATTTTGTATGTCAATGTTTTAAATATGAAGAGATTAAATAATTATAAGTCATTTTTGATGTTAGTGGGAGATCAAAGAGGGACATTGTTGTTGGATAGTTATGATAGTAGTAATTCTTTACTTGGGTTATTTACACCATTTGAAGAACAAAGTACTGATGGGGGAGATGATTTAGGTGGACAAGATAAATTACCAGAATAAATTATTAGAGATAGTTAAAGATTTTAAGGAAGATAAACCAAGGTTATTGCTTCATAGTTGTTGTGGACCTTGTTCGACACAAGTGCTATCTTTTTTGGTAGATTATTTTACGATTACAGTTTATTATTATAACCCGAATATTGAGCCCGAAGATGAGTATCTTAAAAGAAAGGGAGAACAGATAAAGTTTATTCAGGCTTTTAATAAAGAACATGATAATAAGATTGCTTTTTTGGAATCAGATTATGAAAATATTAAGTATAGAGATTATGTTAAAGGTTTGGAAGAGGAACCGGAGGGGAGAGCAAGATGTAGTAAATGCTTTTATCTTAGAATTTATGAGACGGCAAGGAGGGCGAAGAAAGGTGATTTTGAGTATTTTGGGACGACTTTAACGGTTAGTCCTCATAAGAATAGTCAAGTTATAAATAAAATAGGTGAAGTTATAGCAGAAGAGTTAGATATTAAATATATTTATGGTGATTTTAAGAAGAATGATGGATATAAAAAAAGTATAGAATATAGTAAAAAGTATGATTTGTATCGCCAGAATTATTGTGGATGTTTATTTAGTTTGGGTGATAAATACGAAGAATAAGTAAGAGGGTAAAAAAACAAAGGAGATTTGAGAGTCTCCTTTTTAGATGTTTAGTTCGTCATCACTAGCAATGTCGACGGTTTTTAAGAGTTCTTCCATGGTAGTTAGGCCTTCAATTACTTTACCGAGGCCGTCCTCAAACATCGTGGTGATGTCTTCTTTAGAATCGTAGACTAATTTTTTTAGTTCTTTTCGTTTAACGTTGGTGGTGATAGCTTCGCGAATAGCTTCATTGATAGTTAAAACTTCGTGGATAGCAATACGACCGAGGTAGCCTTGATGACAGTAAGGACAGCCGCGGGCTTCATATATTTCTGTGACATCGATACCAAGATGCTTTTTGATAAGTTTGTGTTCGTAAGGAGTGGTTATTCTGGTGCCACGGCATTTGGGACAAAGTTTTTTAACTAATTTTTGGGAAATAATACCACTGAGGGCGGAACCTAGTAAGTACCGTTCAACGCGCATGTCTAAGAGACGCTCAATGGTGGTTAGAGAATTATTGGTGTGGATAGTTGATAAGACAAGGTGGCCAGTGATGCTAGCACGAACAGCAATTTTGGCAGTTTCATCGTCGCGGATTTCGCCAATCATGATGATGTCAGGGTCTTGGCGGAGGATACTACGAAGAGTGTGGGAGAAAGTAAGACCAATATCACTTAGGACTTGGACTTGGTTAGTATTTTGGATACGCATTTCAACAGGGTCTTCAACAGTGATGATGTTGCGTTCTTTGTTGTTTAGTTTTTGGAGAAGAGCATAGACAGTTGTGGTTTTACCAGTACCAGTAGCGCCGGTTACAAGAATTAGACCATTAGGATTTTTGATGATATGATTTATTTTTAAGAGGTTCTTAGATGATATGCCTAGATTTTCAAGACCGTTTAGACT
>CANOGG010000173.1 GCA_947565485.1 uncultured Mycoplasma sp.
GTTATAGATGGTAAATATATTGATGAATTAGAGGATAACATGATAGTTACCAAATGGTTACATGAAAATGCTCATCGTTTTGGGTTTATACTCAGATATCCTAAAGGGAAAGAGGAAGTGACAGGGTTTAATTATGAACCTTGGCATTTACGATATGTAGGGAGAGAAGTCGCTTATCAAATGAGAGAAGAAGAAAAGACGTTGGAAGAGTATTTAAAAGTTAGAGGACTTGGAAAATAAATTGGTGTTTTAGCCTTTTTATTTTCTTAGGAGAAAATATATCTTGATTTTAATTTGTTTTAAGGATATAATTATTTTAGGTGATGAGATATGATAAAAAGAGAGAAATATTTGGCTAAAATAAGAGAATTTTATGATGTTGATTTGATTAAAGTAATTACGGGTATTAGAAGATGCGGGAAGTCGGTCTTGCTTTTACAGATTATAGATGAGTTAAAAGAGATGAAAGTAAAGGATAGTCATATTATTTACGTGAATTTGGAAGATGTGAATTATCATGCGATTAAAAATTATCTCGATTTGAATGATTATATTAAAAATAAAATTAAAGATAAGGGAAAATATTATTTGTTTTTTGATGAGATTCAGATGGTAGATGAGTGGGAGAGAGCAATAAATTCATTTAAGGCTACTTTAAATGTTTCGATATTTGTGACGGGGTCTAATTCAAAATTGTTATCTTCAGAATTAGCGACCTTATTGTCAGGCAGGTATGTGTCTTTTAGAATTGCACCTTTTTCGTTTGGAGAAGTGGTAGAGTATAAGAATATAATTGGTAGAGAAAATATAGAGAATGCATTTAATGATTATTTGTTATGGGGTGGGATGCCTCAAAGGTTTGAGTTTAAGACGGAAGAGGGAATGAAAGCTTATTTGACAGATTTATTTGATGCGATTGTTTTAAAGGATATTGTGAAAAGGAATGCAATAAAGAATGTGACATTGTTTGAAAGAGTGATGGAATATTTAGTAACTAATCCTAGTCAGACGTTTTCACCTAGTAATATGATGAAGATGTTTGAGGCAGAGAAAATACCTGTTTCTTCAAAGACAATTTATGAGTGTTTAGATTATGCGGAGGCTTCACTTTTGATGGCTAAAGTTTCGACTTATGATGTGCGGGGAAAGAGAATATTATCAAGGAAAGATAAGTATTATTTGACAGATTTAGGCTTGGGGCAGGTGCTTAATGTAAATAAAAAAACTCAGTTTGGAGCATATTTAGAGAATATTGTTTATAATGAACTTGTTTTTAGAGGATATAATGTAAGTGTTGGTAATAATAATGGGAAAGAAATAAATTTTATTGCATTCAAGGATAACAAAAAAGAGTATTATCAGGTGGCGTTTGTATTATCAGATAAAAAAACGGAAGAAAGAGAGTTTGGAGTATATGATAATATACAAGATAATTATCCAAAATATGTTATTTCAACAGATAAACTTGATTATTCGCAGAATGGGATTATTCATAAAAATGTTATAGATTGGTTATTAGAAAAGTAAATTATTATTTAGGAGGGTTTTATGAGAGAGTTTTATTATTTAAATTATGAAGATGTTAATAAAAGATTAGAGGAATTAGTTAGAAGAGATGATACTAATGTTAAAGTTAAAGTTAAGGAAGAGTATCCTTTAGGTTTTACGGATTTTAATTTGCCGATTAAGCATTATACGATGGGTACAGGAAAGAAACATATAATAGTGACAGGAGGATATCATGCGGCAGAGATTATTACAATGATTTTTGTAGTACATTTGATGGAAGATTTAGCACTTAATGATGAAGAAATAGATTTTGGAGAGTATACGATACATTTTATACCGATTATGAATCCAGAGGGGTATGTTATAACAACGGGAATGCATGATTTAATATTAGATAAGTGTACAAGTAAAGAGGAAAAACTGGCTTTTGCAAGAAAGTATTGGGCAGCATATAGAGAAGATGCGATAAATACTATTAAAGCACAGAAAATACTTAATGATGAAGAGAAGAGTGCGCAGGAAAGGCAAGAGGCAGAGTTGGTACTTAGGGGGAAGAAAAAGTATCAAGCTTTGTTTGATGAAATAGATGAGAAAGAGTATTTAAAAGAGTATTCAGAACTTAGAGAAAGTGTTTTAAGGATTATAAGAGATAATGATTATCCGATAGGGGTAAGTGCTGCTTGGACCGCTAATGGGCATGGAGTTGATTTAAGTGGGAATGTACCTTTTAATCAGAATATAGAGAGGTATAAAAAGAATAAAGTATATGCAGGGACAGCTTATAGTAATATTAGATGTGATAAGCCAGGACCGATAAATACACCATGTCGTGATTTAGATAAATTTAGTTTCGAGAGAGAAAATTTAAGTTTAATGAATATGTTAGAAGAAATAAGTCATAGGGCAGGTGAGGAAGTAGTAGCATTCTTAAATTATCATAGTGTAATGGGGAAGATTTATCAAAGACCAGGGGATAATAAAGGAATGATGCCTTATGTTAAAGGGAGTTATAAGAGAAAAGTAATAGATAATTATTTGGGAGCAAGATTTTTTAGGGAAGAGAATGCTTATGATATAATAGAAAGAGAAGACCCTTATATTTATATTAATGAATATTTTAGGCTTAAGTATGGTATTAATATTCAAGTGGAGTTATCGAGGATGGGGTCGAATCCGATTGGACCACTAGCTGATAGTGAGACGTTTTATGATGTGACTTTAAGACCTAATATCCTTGCATTTAAAAAATTTGTAAAGAATATTCCTTTGATAAAAATAATGGGGGATATGTGGGAAGAAGAGTTAAGAGATTTAGAAGATGTAACAGATGTTTATCGGGTAATAGATGAAAAACTTAAAAGAAATCAGGAATTAAATGTTTATTTAAGAGAGAGTTTAGATAAAGAATATAGTGCTCATGTTGTTTCTTATTATGAAGAGAGATTAAGGAATAATTCAGGGTTAGAAGTTTCTTATCAAGATAAGGAATGGCATGAGTTATTAAATAAAATAATATTTTTTGTTAGTGAAAGACTTGGAAGAGAGATAACATATCAGGAAGGACAGCTTTTAATTGCTAATTTAGAACTTGATTATCCGGGGATTTGGGGTAAGTTAAGGTTGTTGTTTTTAGATGATGAGAAAGATAAAGAACAGATAGAAGAATTATATAGGAAGGTAGAATGTGTAGTGGGTAATCAAATAAAGATGAATAATTTAGTACTTAAAAAATAAATGCTGTAAAATAACATAATGAATTGTAAAATAAATGTATAACAAAGAGTAAGACAAGAATACTCTTTTTTTCTTTTATTTTCTTGGAAGTTTGTGAGTTATGTTGATTATTTATTAAAAATATTGGGAGTAATATCGGCATATTTGATTGGCTATGAGAATTTTAAAAGTTATAATTTTAATATAAGTAAAGTATAGCTTATTGTATATTTTAGTTTGTTATACTTAGTGAATATAATATGCATAATTGTCGAATATTTAGAAATTTTGGCAACAAAGGGG
>CANOGG010000174.1 GCA_947565485.1 uncultured Mycoplasma sp.
TTCTTAGCATAATCTAACCATAACTTGATATTAGCTTCTATAACATCTGCTAAATCTTTTCTGTATGGTAGAGTGATACGATATGTGTTATAAACATAGATAGTTGTTTCTTCTTCTTTCTTTTCCTCTAAGATAGTATCAAAAAAGACAACCTCGCAAGAGTTGCCTTTAATATTTTCTATCATAAAGTCATTTTCTGGTCTTATTGTGCTTTCGGTTTTCATTTCTTATTACCTCCTTAACCTTTTTGAAATCCACATAAGGTTTTATGTATTTTTGAGTGTAATTATATGAATCAGCATGAATGATCCAACCATTATAACTCATGATAGCACAAGCGTCTTTAAAATTAAGCTCGTCCTTTTTAGATATTTTCTTGATTCTTCTTTTTATTCGTAGAAAGTTACTTCTCCTAAGAGTAGTATAGCCACGATAGAATCTATACCCAAGAAAATCAATAGGACGACTGTCAGTCTTGAATAACTGCCAGTTTTCCTTAATTACTAGATGTTCTCGTGCCAAGAACTCGTCTATTGCATACTTACACTTACGAAGTTCTTTTTTATTGTTTGAAAACAATACCATGTCGTCCATATAACGAATATAGTATTTTACTTTCAATTCTTCTTTTATATAGTGATCCAGGTCTTGCAAGTAATAGTTAGCGAACCATTGACTTGTAAAGTTACCAATAGGAACACCCTCGTTAGAACTATCGACTATCTGATCTAATAAGTATAGTACATCTTTATCTTTTATTATTTTTCTAAACTTTGCTTTTAATATGTCCTTATCAATGCTAGGGTAAAACTTCTTTACATCTAATTTTACACAGTATTTTGTATATTTTCTATCTTTTACTAGAATATTCTTTAAAAAGTTCATACCTCTATGTATTCCACGATTCTTAATAGAGGCACAACAAAGATCATACATACCACGCATAAATAAAGGTTCTATCTTATTCATAATAGCCCAGTGTATTACCTGATCTGGGTAAAAGTGAGGCTTATAAATGATACGTTCCTTTTTGGTAGCTCCGTCATGTATTTTCATTTCTACATACGGACTAGGTACATACGTTTTCTCAGTTAACATCTTTTGAACTTGTAAAGCATAATAAGTAGGAGAATCTAATATCTTCTGTACGCTTTTTCTTTTAGTTTTGCCAACAGAAGCCTTATAGATTGCTGCTTCTATATTACTTAATTCTGTAATATCTTTGAAAATATTTCCTTTTCTTTTCATAATCTGGCTCCATAATAAATTCTTATATTTGTCTGCCGACCTTTCGAGAATAAACCTACTAAGCCAACCCAGAGCGACTAATTTTTGCCAAGAAGCAAGGAAAATGATGTGTAAGTAAAATTATAAATATAAGCTGTCGAGCACCGTACCCGTCAGACGTCCTACTAGAAATATTGTCAACAGTCAAATCCCAAAAACCACCAGAAGTCTCAATCCAGCGACCGCCGACAAGAGTAAAACAACGTGAAGCACAAGTGTTCTACACACCATGTCCCTTATATTTATAATATTTTTTATAAGTAGTCGAGCACCGACAGTCGTCCAAGCATAAGACGAAGCCACACCCACGTGCCAACACCACAACCCAGCACTAAGACCACGAGCCCAACAACCGCCGACAAGAAATAAAATGCTAATCAAAAACGGTGTTCTACACATCAAGCCCACTTGATTATATTATAGCAAGTCGAGCTCCGACAGTCCGAGAAGAATCTAAGAACTCGGAAAGCCGAAACGGATTACACATCAAATCCCCAAAAATCAAAATTAGTCAGACCGACTTACGTCGGTAAAAGAAGTTTTTATTATGGGAGGCTGGTCGCCCCCAAACCCCCACTTACTGGTTTCTAAGAAGTCGAGCTCCGACAGTCCGAGAAGCAGTAGACGACGTCGCACTCACATACCAAGACCACAACCCAGCAGCAAGACCATTAGCCCAATCACCGCCGACAAGAGCGATACGGTTCCCGTCTTGTTGGTAGTAATAATCACACATATTAGTAGTAGAACTACCCGTAGCTTCTGTGGTAAGTGATACTAACGGATTATTAGAATCATAACCTAACTTAGAAGCATAACCATTAGCTGACGACATGGTATAGTTTAGTGCATGATAAGAACCAGTAAAAGTATCAACAGCATATTTATTAGCGTCATAACAGATATATGGTTTATGGTTTTGAATATTGATTCCGTCTACGAATTGCCATATATTCCCGTATGGATCTTCAATTCCTCGATAAATAACAGAATAAGTACCATTATTACCAAGACAACCAGATCTCATACCTAAGCTATCGCAACCACCACTATTGTTAGGAGCGGTATTGCTACTAGCAGTACGACCTTGTCCTAGTGTAGTCTGACAATCATAATTAGCATACTCTACTAAGTAAAGCATTTGAATTATGAAGTAGTGCCAGTCCATTTGTCCGAATCCGTCTCCTAAAGCTCTAGCATAAGCTCTAGCGTTAGTAATATTATAGTTTCTAAAAGGTTCATAACCACTACGACTATAAACTCTTGACGCAGATCCAGAATAAGTATAACGTCCTACACTAAACTGTTCGCTCTTAATATACCCGTCTTTTTTCTCTTTAGAAATTAAAATGTACTCATAGTTATTAGCTACATAACGTTTATAGTAAAACTCTGGGATTCTTGTTAAAACTTCTCCGTTAGAACCATTAAACTTAAAAGTAGGTTCTCCGTAATAAGCTGTAATAGCGTGTGCTGTAATATCATAATTGTAAGTAATAATATCAGACCAAGGGTAGATATTATCAAAATCATTTGTTACCGCAGTACCATTCTTAGTAGCGTTGGCTACTAATCCCACAGAATCTTCTATTCTTTCCCAAGCTGGAGAAGTGTTAGAAGTTAAAGAGCGTCTTATACCATAAACTTTATTATCAGTAATTTTAACCTCTATTTTTACTGTCTTATCTGTGATAGACTGTTCGACACCGTTAACAAGTATTTTTTCAATCTTATTAACTTGTGCACCCGAAGCGATTCCGGCTAACTTGTTTTTCTCAGGTGTTGTGTAATCGTTAGTCGATAATCCTTTACCCGATTGAGCTTTTACGAATACACCGTCTTTAACATTAAAAGTAAGTTTTCCATTAACTGTCTTTAATTCTAAAGTGGTGTTGTCTGCGTAATACTCATTTACTAGATCACTAACTGGAATAGTAATCTCGTCATTGTTAGCAAGAACTAAAATAATACTTTTAGTCTTACTATCATAATGACCGCTACTTACAATTAGTTCAAGGGGTAAATCGACGGTAATTATTGTACCATTTTTTCTAGTGAAACTCAATACTCCGTTAGAAGCATTATAAGAAACCTCTTTAAATAGATCCTTGATGTCATCGTCTACAACAATGGTACTAGGTGTAGGTATTTCGTCAAGTTTTTCTTCGTCAGCTTCCTCAAAGGCTCCTCTAAAG
>CANOGG010000175.1 GCA_947565485.1 uncultured Mycoplasma sp.
GATTCGAACCCCTGCGCCGATTGCTCGACCTCCCGGTTTTCAAGACCGGTCCCTTACAGCCAGACTTGGGTATTCCTCCAGGATATTTTCTTTCGCTAACAAATGAATTATAACACATTATAAAATAACCTGTCAACCAGTTTTTTTAAAAAAACTTATGCCACTTCCTCCTTTTTCTTACTTATTATTCCCCGCTTTGATTTTTTATTTCCTTAACTTTATCATTTATCCAAACATTAAGCTGCTTCTTCAAAGGTAAAAAACCATTCTTTTCCGCATCTTGCACATCTTCTCCATCAATCTTATAATTAATGTTTTTTATAGAGAGTTTAAGTTGTTTCGACTTCTCATCCACCTCAATAACTTTAGCATATACTATCTCATTAATCTCGCCATAATCTTCAACATTTCTCACAAACAACTCCGATATCTCCGAAATATGAATAAGCCCATTATACTCATCATCCACACTTACAAAAATACCATAATCTTTAAACCCCGATATCCTACATTTAACTATATCTCCTTTTTTATACATTACAACCACCTTTTAAATTATAACACATTTTTTCTTTACTTTTACAAAATTTTAAAATATAATTAATACAAAAGGTGATTAACATGAAAGAAAATAATAAAATTATCTCCCAAATAAATGAACTCTTAGACGATATCCGTCCTTTCTTAAACCAAGACGGCGGTGACATCGAATTTATTCGTTACGAAGATAATTATGTTTTTATTAAACTTCAAGGCGCCTGTGCCCACTGTGGCTTTCAAGACAACACTATTAACTATGGTATAGAAGCCTACTTAAAAGACCAAATACCTGAAATTGCTGGAGTTATAAACGTCGAATTATAACTCTTCTTTTTTTAACAACCATTCTATCCTCTCAATTGGCGCATACTTACTTATCTCCAAAAAAGCCTCTTTCAAAAATAATTCATAGTCCCCACTTTTATCTATAATTTTAATTAACTCTTCTTCTTCACAAGCTCCTTCCATCACTCTTTCATAAACATCAAAATAAAACGTCGGATACATAAGCCTCGCCATCAGCATCTGCAAACTATAAATTGTAAACTGCCTTAACTTAAGCGCCTCTTTTAAATAGAGAAGTGCTCCCTCTCCCTCCATAAAAGCACTCTTAACAAAACTAGCTATATCTCGAACCTCTAAATCAACAATAAAACTAAGGGGATTCTCATAATTAAGTGCATAATTTGGATAACCTATCCTTTTATGACTTATCACAATTCTATCATCTTCACTTATCCCATACTTAAGCGTTGTACTATTAACATAACTTATCGCATTCTCCGCTAATCCCAAATAATAACTAAAACTATCCAAAATTATCTTTTTATCCCGTCCCAACTCATGCACCTGATACTCAAAATAATCTACTTTCACACTCCACATACTTGCCCACGAATTGTGATATAACTTCCTTTTATCCTCTCTAATAATTAAAGCTTCATTTATCTTAAGCATATCTCTAATCTCATACTCTTTTTTTCCATCCCCAACTGGTTTTAACAACACATAATTACTATTATAGATATTACTAATAACCCTACCATACCTGTTTACCACCACCTCATGCACTGATACTCCTCTTAACCTAAGCTCACTTGCAACCTCTAAAATATCATCTAATTCTTTCTCATTTCTCTTTAAAGGCACTAAATAAAAGGAAGCCTCCTGAAACTTAAAACTATAACCATAACTCCAATCGTATACTTCCCCAACATTAAAATTATAATAAAAATTTATACTCTCTTTCATAACCAATTCCCTAAAAAAAATATATGAAAAAACTGCTGTTTATATAACACCAGTTTGATTAATATTCGGATTACTTGGCATCAAATTATTAAGGTCCATCGCTCCTGGAACGGCATTTTGATTATTTGGCATTGGTGCACTAACACTAGGCGCTGCCCCACCACCATTACTCTTCGCTGCTAGTTCTGCCTCTTTTTTAATAAGTGCCTCTTCTCTACTTGCTAAGTCTGCTAATTGTTTCTGATACTTTGAAATAAGCGCTTCAAACATATTTTCACACGCTTTTAAGAAAGTCTCTTTATCAGCCTCAAAATTATTAATGGTATTTACCGCACTACTATTACTTACTCCCGCACTTGGACTAAAACTAACCTCCGCTGGTTTATTTTCAACTACTTGTGGCGCTTGAACAGGTGTTGTACTTACCACTTCATTACTAACTGGTTGATTACTTGGCATTACAGGCGTTACTGTTGCAACACTAGGCGCTGGCGTCTCTACAGCTTGAGGACTCTGACTTGCATTCATATTAACATCAAGCGGCGTACTAACGCTAAGCGCTGGCGACACTTGTGGCTCACTAACTGGTTGAACCACCGCTGGTTCAATATTTATAGCCGGAGCCATTGTCTCATTATTTGTCGCTGGCGTAGCAACACTCTGAAGTGCGCTAGACACTTCTACTTGCTCACTAGGCATCAAAGTATCTCCTAAAGTCTCCATCACTGGCGCCTCACTAGAAGCACTACTAACACTTTCGTTTACTACATACCTACTCTTTATTAAATCAAAGGAAGCTTGTGGCAAAGTAAGTGGCATATAATAAACCTCATCCGCATTTAAAGCATCACCCAATTTAATATATTCAAAATTAGTCCCACTAATAATTCCCTTCAAATAATTCTTCGCATTTTGCCACTCATTAGTATCGCTAATCTTTTCCAACTTTCCTTCATTAAATTTACTCACATAAATAATCGGCAAGCCCATTGAACCTGTTTTTTCACTATCAAAAATAGCATAAGTATTCCCATCAGCCTTAAAAGCACTAACAAGTCCTAAATTCTCCACCGTTCCTGTTGGTTTTGTAATATTAACCTTTGCCATAATAAATCCCTCTCTATTCTCTAATATTATACCAAAATAATTTCTTATATTCAATCTTTAATTTTGCTTATCATAAACCACCGACACCCATAAGCACAATTATTCTTGATATAATCCTCTACTTTATCAACATCATTCATACTCTTAAAGTTCTTATTAGTCTTACTATTAAACCCTTTAAGTCTTAGCCTTCCGTAAGCAATATCCCCTACTATATAATCAAAATTATCAAAATAATCTGTAAGTTTCTCTTTTAATACTTCTACATCTATTGCCTCTCTATAATTATTTATTACCTGATACTTTTCATTATTTATCTCAATAACTTCCATAAACCCTCCTACATCAAACTAAATACAATAACCGCTATAACACTAATCGATGTAACTATTATACTCATTAAAAGCAATATATCCACATATCCATTACCTGTTGAAAACTTATGTCCATAAGCCCGGTAATACTTAACATGCTGATCTAAATATTCATCTCGCATTGGACTCGTCACATCTACCCCAAAATAATCATAAGCATTTCTTTGAACTGTCTCTATCTCT
>CANOGG010000176.1 GCA_947565485.1 uncultured Mycoplasma sp.
GAAGAGTTCTTTGCCAAACGGACCAGGAAAAAGTAGTTTTGTCTTCATCTTTCTCATAATTATTAACCATATTAGATTTCTCCTTTCTCAATGTTATATAAGTCGTAGTAGTAGCCCTTCTCTTGTAAGAGTTCTTGGTGGGTGCCAGATTCAATTACGTGGCCTTGGTCTAAAACATATATTTTATCAGCGTTCATTACAGAGACGATTTTGCTTGCAATAATTATTTTGGTGGATTTAGTTTTCAGGCTTGCAATACTTTCATTGATTTTTTCTTCGGTTTCGATATCAAGGGCGCTCGTAATATCGTCTAAGAGTAAGATATCAGGGTTAACAGCAAGAGCACGAGCGAGAGATAAGCGCTGTTTTTCACCGCCAGATAAGCCAACGCCCTTTTCGCCGATAATAGTGTCAATACCGTTAGGAAGATTTTCAATGTAGTTACAGCAGGCAATTTTGGCATATTTATGTGCTTCTTCTTTAGTTAAGTTATCACGACCATATTTGATGTTATTATAGATAGTGTCACTAAAGAGGAAAGGACTTTGGGTAACATAGCCGATACGCTCGCGAATATCTTTAATGTTATATTCGAGGTAATTAGTATGGCCAAAGAGGATTTCGCCGGATTCAGGCGTTATGAGGCCTAAGAGAAGTTTTACAATAGATGACTTACCACTTCCAGTTTTGCCGATAAAAGCAATAGTTTCGTGAGGCTTGATAGTAAGATTAAGATTTTCTAAGACGACTTTGTTATCATAGACAATGCGGACATCTTTAAAAGTGATAGGTATTAAGAGGCTTTTTAGTTCTTGGGTGCCGGGTAATATTACTATAGGTTTAGCTTCTAAGAGTTTTTGGATACGGGTTTTGGCAATACTATATTTATTGATACTATTAATGATACCACTTAGTCTTATAAAGGGACTTCTTAGGTTATAGAGGTAAAAGTTGAAGATTATGAGATTACCTAAAGTTATTTTGTTATTAATGAAGAGATAACCACCAACAAAGAGAAGAATAACACTCATGAGATAGCCTAAAAAATCGATTTTAGCGTAAAATTTATCTTCAAAATAGGTAATGGCGATATCTTCATTCATGTAAGTTTTATTTATTTTAGTCATTTGTTTTATTTCGGACTTTTCTTTGGCAAAAGTTTTTACTACCCTATTTGCTTCGATGTTATCACTAATAAAGTTATTGACGTGTGATTGGAGGTTGCGAAGATGTTCATATTTTGGTTTACTTTCGCCAACAAATTTTTTAGATAAATAGCCGGATAAGATACATGGTGTTAGAAGAATAAGCGTGAACGGTATGTTGATGGTAAGTAAGTAAAGGAGAGAAAATATGAAAGTTAGAAGAAGACTACCGATAGTTTTAATGTTATAGTTTAAGTGTTTACGGATGTTCCACATATCAGATGTAAAGTTAGTCATAAGCTCGCCTTTGTTATTATGTTCAAAGAAGTAATAGTCTAATTTGTTTAGATTGGCATAGCATTTTTGTTTTAAGTCGCTTACGATTTTGTGGCAGATGTTTTCAAGTTTGATTAGAGAAAAGTAAGAGCCTAAGAGTTTAATTATGATAAAGATAATGAGGCCAAAAGATAGTGGGAATAATAGTTTATAGTTGTTGTTTATGGTTATACTATCGACTAAAAAACCAATGATGATGGGAGTTAGAAAACCAATGCTATCAAAGAAAATGAGTGAGATATTAGTTAAAATATAGGATAGTTTATATTTAGGGTTTAAGTTTAAAAGCCATTTCATAGAAAAATCACCTTGGTTAATTATAACAATTTTTAGAGGTAGTTGGCAAGTAAAGATAAAGAATTAATTTTTAAGTTATATTTTTAGGAGTATTCTCATAGTTTTAAGTAGAAATTAGAAAGATGGTGGAATTTTTGGAAAAAAAAGAGTTGCTAGAGTCAATCTCCAAAAGAGGAAACGGGAGTATTTATTTAGGTGTTGTGGGGGCGGTTAGAACTGGTAAGTCGACTTTTATAAAAAGGTTTATTGAGAATTTGGTGGTGCCGAATATTACCGATGAGTATGAGAAGAAACATTGTTTAGATGAGATACCCCAAAGTGCCCAGGGTAAAACGATTATGACAACAGAGCCTAAATTTGTACCATCAAATGGGGCGGAGGTTCAGGTCAATGAGTTTAAAACTAATATTAAGTTAGTTGACTGTGTCGGGTTTGTTATTCCTGGAGCGACAGGTTATGAAGATAATGAGGGAAATCCTAGAATGGTTAAGACGCCTTGGTTTGAAGATTCGATTCCTTTTATAGAGGCCGCGGAGATTGGGACAGAGAAAGTTATTAGAGACCATGCGACTATTGGTATCGTAGTGACTCAGGATGGTTCGTTTGGGGAGATTGGACGGAATAATTACTTAGATGCGGAAGCAAAAGTTATAAATGAGTTAAAAGAGATTGGGAAACCTTTTATCGTTGTCTTAAATAGTGTACATCCGACTAATACAGAGACGATAAGGCTTGCAAAGGACTTAGAAGAGACTTATGATGTACCTGTGCTACCGATAAGTGCGGAGAAGATGAATGAAATTGAGATAATGGAGATTCTGAAGAAAGCACTGTATGAGTTTCCAGTACTAGATATTAAAGTGAAAGTGCCAGAATGGATAGATGCCCTACCAAAGACGCATGAGATTAAAGAACATTTCTTAGAAAAGATTAAAGAAAGTGTTATTAGTGTTGAGAAGATTAAAGATATTGATTTTATTTTAAGTCATTTTGAAGATAGTGAATATATTTCGAAGTCTTATATTAGTGAGCTTGATGCAGCGACGGGTATTGTGACGATTAATTTAGAGGCTAGTGATGAGTTGTATAATGATGTTTTAAAAAATATTATGGGAGAGTCGGTGACTTCAAGAGCGGGACTTATTAAAATATTTTCGACTTATAAAGAAGCGAAAGAAGAAATGGATTCGATTAAGGGAGCATTAAAAATAGCAAAGAATACAGGTTATGGAATAGTATATCCGACAATTCGTGATATGAAATTAGAGACGCCAGAAATTGTAAAGCAAGGAGCTAGATATGGAGTTAGGTTAAAAGCGACAGCGTCTAGTGTGCATCTTATGAGAGTGGAGGTTCAGTCGACGTTTGAGCCAATTATCGGAAGTGAGCAACAGAGTAAAGAACTTATTAATTATCTCATGAAAGATTATGAGAAAGACCCTAATTCGATTTGGCAGAGTGAAATATTTGGAAGAAGTTTAGAGAATATTGTACAAGAAGGTATTCAGGCGAAGTTGTCGATGATGCCGGATGCGACAAGGTATAAGCTTAGTCAGACAGTCACGAAGATAGTTAATAAGGGTGCTAATAATTTAATTGCGATTGTGTTATAGGGACATTTAGGAGTGTTCCTTTTTTGGGGTATGAGAAAAGACAGAGATTAGTCTGTCTTAAGG
>CANOGG010000177.1 GCA_947565485.1 uncultured Mycoplasma sp.
TACTTAATGAATATGATAAAGATGTAAAAGAAGAAATATATGATATCATGATAAAAAATTATGGCGGCTATTTATTTAGTGATGACTTAAGCGAAGAGGATAGGGTACTTAATGCCAATTTAGTAATGTATTTTCTAGAGTTTTACAACAAGACTGGTAAATATCCAGAAGAGTTAGCTGACAATAATAATACTATTAATCATGAAAAATTAGAAAATTTATTAAAACTACAAGGCAATGACGTGTATAAGAAAATAATAAACAGATTATTAGAGAATGGCGAAATTATAGCAAGACTAAATACATTATTTTATACAGCTAAAGATTTTAGCCAAGATGATATTATAAGCTTATTATATTATTTTGGCTATTTAACAATAAACAAAGAAGAGAGTGGGGGAATACTTTCATTTAAAATACCAAATCATGTTACACATGAAACATATAACAAATAATCTATCGAAAATATAAATTAAACTATATTTTCTCTTTTTTTCTTTGTTCTATTTTCTAAAATGTTATTTTAGTGTATAATTAAAACAATGAGGTGAATAGAAAATGAAAAGAGTAATTTTAGTCGATGGTAACAACTTAATGTTTCGTAGTTACTATGCCACTGCTTATAGTGGTAATATTATGCGTAATTCTAAAGGCTTTCCTACCAATGCCCTATATGGTTTTGTAAGCATGATTAATAAAATAATAAACGAGGAAAATCCTGAATATATTGCTGTTGCTTTTGATATTGGTAAAAACTTTCGTAAAGAAAAATATGATTTCTATAAAGAGGGCCGTCATGAAACTCCCGATGACTTAAAACGTCAAATGCCAATTGCCCGAGATATTCTAAGAGCTATGGGTATCAAATATTTAGAACTAGCCCCTTATGAGGCTGACGATATCATCGGTACTCTTGCTAAAATGGCCGACCTAGACCCTGAATATGATGCCACCATCGTCTCAAGTGACCGCGACTTACTCCAACTAATAAGTCCCGTTGTTGATGTCAAACTCTTAAAACAAAGTGGTTATATCAAATATAACCCCACAACATTTAAGGAAGATTGGGGTATTGAACCCCTAAAAATCATCGACTTAAAAGCTCTTGCTGGTGATGCCTCTGATAACATCCCCGGTGTTAAGGGAATAGGCGATAAAACAGCTTTAAAACTTTTACAAGAATATGGTTCTCTTGAAGAAATATACGAAAATATTACTTCTATCAAAGGTAAAACTCGTGAGAAATTAGAGGCTGATAAAGACAACGCTTTCATGAGTAAAGACATTGCAACAATCTATCGTGATGTTCCCCTAGATATAACTTTTGAAGAAATCAAATATTTAGGAACTAATAACGAAGAATTATCTACTATTTATGAGACTTTAGAATTTTATTCTCTCTTAAAAAACTTTGACCGTCCAACTTTAACTGAAAATAATATTGAATTTGACGAAATAACTGGCGTCTCTAAATTAGAACTAGGCGAAGAAGTAAGCATCTATCTCGAACTCGACCAAGAAAACTATCATAAAGCTGAAATATTAGGCATTGGCCTCAGTGACAAAGACCATAACTATTTTATCAGTAATAACTTATTTCTAAATAATGAATTATTACCTAGTATCTTTAATATCCTAAAAGATAAAATTGTTTATACTTATAATGCTAAAGCCCTAGATATAATCTTACGCCGTAATGGAATACCTAGTATCACTGTTAACCATGACTTAATGATTGCCGCCTATCTCACCAAAAGCTTCATCAAAGACGATATCGCTTATCTAATGCAACCTGAACATATCAATGTCACATTCTACGATGAAATGCGTAAAAACAAATTTAGTGACTATGCTAAAATTACTAAAGACATCGTCCTAAAATCTCGTTTCATCTACGATACTCGTGATACCTATATCAACGAACTAAAAAAAGAGTTAATGTATGAACTATATCGCGACATCGAACTTCCTCTAACCTATGTCTTATCTGACATGGAATACACTGGTGTTAAAATTGACTCCCGCGTTCTAGACGAAATCAAAACCGAGACTGAAAACAAACTAGCTAGCCTCACAGAAGATATTTACACTCTAGCTGGCACGGAATTTAATATCTCTAGTCCGAAACAATTAGGCGAAATTCTCTTCGTTCGTCTTGGCCTAACTAGCGGCAAGAAAAATCAAACTGGCTACAAAACTGATGCTGCCACACTCATGAAATTGCAGGATGCCCATCCCATCATTAACCTGATCTTAGAATATCGCAATTACAGTAAAATTTTATCTACTTATACTGCTAGTCTCGAAAACGCCAAATTCCCTGATGGCAAAATTCATACAATATTTAAACAGACCTTAACTCGTACTGGCCGCTTGTCTAGTGTTGAACCGAACCTCCAAAACATCCCCATCCGTGGCGAGGAGGGTCGTAAAGTCCGCCGGGCTTTTCTACCAACTAACGACTTATTCTTAAGTATCGACTATTCCCAAATCGAACTTCGTATATTAGCCCATATCTCTGATAGCCAAGAATTAATCGCCGCTTTTAAAAACGACCAAGACATCCACACCAAAGTGGCCGCCGATATCTATGGTGTCAGTGAATCTGAAGTCACTAAACTAATGCGTAGTACTGCTAAAGCAGTTATATTCGGCATTGTCTATGGTATAAGTGGTTTTGGCCTCGGCGAAAACTTAAATATTAATGCTAAAGAAGCCTCTAAATTCATTGAAAAATACTATGAACTCTATCCTGGTGTCAAAAATTACATGGATAATATCATAAAAGAGGCGTATGCTACAGGAAGTGTCCGTACTCTCTTTAACCGTAAACGCACCATTGAAGAATTAAACAACAAAAACTACATGATTCGCTCATCTGGCGAACGTATTGCTCTTAATACACCTATTCAAGGAACTAGTGCTGACATCATCAAAAAAGCCATGGTTAAAGTCTACGAAGAATTTAATAAGCAAAACATCAAAAGCAAAATCGTCCTCCAAATTCACGACGAACTAGTAATCGATACTCTTAAAGCTGAAGAAGAACTTGTCACTAACATTGTCCGCAATGTCATGGAAAATGTGATAACTCTCTCTGTTCCCTTAAAAGTAGGCATTGCTAAAGGATGCGATTTATATGACGCCAAATAAGTTACCAATAATCGGTATTATTCCCGTTTTTAGTACCGAAGAAAACGAACACCCCTACAAAGATACTGCCCAATTTGTTACCATGTATAACGATAATATCACGAAAAGTGGTGGTCTTCCTCTAGGAATTTTAAATAATGACCCCTCATACTTTGATATATGTGATGCCTATCTTTGGCCAGGAGGTAAAAAAATGGATTTTAACTTTTTTCCTTTTATCGCTGATGCTCTAAATAACAACAAACCATTTTTAGTATATGCCTTGGCGCCCAAGCCTTAGCTACGTTTTTAAA
>CANOGG010000178.1 GCA_947565485.1 uncultured Mycoplasma sp.
ATCTATAACTGTCCCAATATCTATCGCCAAACCTGTTTGATGTTCTGATGCCCCTGGAGGAGCTACTTTAAGATATGCCTCATCCCCCATCTCTTGCACCATCGCTTTTAAAACGTTTTCCTGATACGTATAAGGCCTATAACCTGAATCAACATAAACCATATAACCATTTACCAAAGCCTCTTGTTGTAACTCTAAAAATGCCTCTTTTACCTGAAAGTTAATCATTAATGCTAAATCTCCATAACTAGACCTAAAAAACGGGTTATCAATCTCCACTAAACCACTCGGCACATAATCACTCGCAAGCCTATTTTCTTTATTTACCAAAGTTAATTCCAGCAATAACACCTCTTCTATAATTTCAAATCAATATCCTGATTTTCTTCTCTTTTATTTTCTTGCTGTTCTAAAAACAACTCTATCTCTCTTCCTAACCTAAAGTCATATCCTAGATTTTTCGCCTTATTTAAAATATCCAAATAAACTCTCGCAATATCACATCTTCCCTCACTTATAGCTTGATATAACTCTAAAACATATTTTCCTAAATTAAACTCATAATCTTCTCTCGTTAAATCATCTAATAATTGCAGAGGCTTCTTATACTCCAAATCCCCCTCTAAAAAGCTAATATGCAGTAAATCTCGAACTAAAAACTCATAATGCGCACTTTTCTTAAAACGTAAATACTTACTTAAAACATCGAGTACTCTATCCATATCTCCTCGCTTCAAAAACAACTTAATACCTTGTATCGAAACTGCCATATTTCTCTCTATATTTGTAATATTATTTACTAACTTAATTATATCCTGAAGTATTATAGCTAAATTATTTATCTTATAACCACGCTTAGCTTATTTTGATATTCCACCGTCATATTATATGCCAGTTCAAAATTATTTCCCAAAATCGCCTCAATTGGACTACGTGACCAATAAACACTTACCTCCGGCACTACTAAGCCTTCTCTTATCTCCAAATATTTCTCTACTAAAATTTTGGTCCATTCTTCACTAATCGTAAGACCAGCACTTTCCTTTTTCTCCTCTAATAGTTGATTGACACCCTCATAATCTCGCCTCTTAACTAAATCATTTAACTTATAACTATTACATCTCTCTTTTTGATAAGCTTTATTTAATAGAATACTCTCTAATACCTCACCACTAGAATTTACTGCTTGTTCTTCTTTATTTCCCCATAATTTTAAAGCTTTACCAAATTGTCGCTTCATCACATATTCTCTAATTATATTCTTTACTTGAATATCTAAAACCCCATCTTGTTTCTCTAATTTAATATCTTGAAAACGTAATGTTTTAACATAATCTTTAAATATCTCTGGCACTTCTGTAACTACCCCATAAAGATACAAATAATACATAATATCTTTATGATATTCTTCTTGCACCTTTAATAACCATACAAATAAATCATTTACTTCCTCATATTTTTCTTCCCTTAAAGCAATTATCATCAACTCTAAAACCGCCGGTATATAATTACTATCCTTGTCTAAACATTTTAAAAATACTTTTCTTGCCTTTAAATAGTCTCCTGTCTCTCTTAATTGCACTCCATAACGATACAAAATATCAACCCTTGAAACTTCATACAATCCCCAACTAACTTTCTCTATCTCACCCTTTGCCATTAAGTTATGTAAATCATTATAATTAAAGCCCATCTCTTTTAAAGAACCTGCCTTTACCATGCCATCATTTACATAAGCCTCATACATTTTTGCTAAATTTACTTCATTTATCATCTCTATACCCCCCTTCCATTAAAGTCTTCCTGATTATTCTCAGTATTAAACTCCCTCGATAATCTAACTGGATACATCGTAATAATATCTTTAGTTCCCAGAAGTGTCGTCACCCCGATATCACTCGTCACCACACCTCCATTAAATCCCACTGGTGTATCTAACCTCATTCTATATACATTCAATAAATTACTATATTGAGGTCTAATATTCTTTATTATCTCTTGTACTTCCTCTAATAACTTTCTTATATCCGTAAACTTAAAGAAACACCCACTTGTCTCTCTATATTCCTGATTAAGATGTCTATTAATATGCCACACCGAATTCCCTTTGCTATAATTAACAATCATTGCATCTACATAAGAAAGCATATTTCTATTTACATTAAAAGTTCTCCCTTCTCTTCGTCCAATATAAAATCCTAATGTTTCATAATTAGTTAAATCTATTCCCTCTAGCTCTTTCTCATTGATATCCAAATATCTTCTTGTCGCCTCATCTATCTTTTCATCTATTATATCTATTACCACCAGCATCAAACTCGCCTGAAAGTTATAACTCATATTAAAAGTCAAAGTCTCAAATATTGCTCTTGCTTGATTAAAACATCCTGTATCTATATATAACTTTCCTAGTCCCTAAAGCGCACAATATTGCATCTCTGGATAATTAAACATTGCCTCATAATATTCTTTACTTCTCTTATAATTATACTCTGCTTTCTCAAGTAACGCCGCTTGTTTATAAAATACCTGACTCTCGTTTCCGACTGTTTCTAATAGTTCTCTAACGAGGTCATACCTTCCTTCTTTAAAATCCATCTTTAATATATATAAATAAGCATTTTCTTTAAAAGCCTCATCTTGCACTGCCACCAAAAAACATTCTTTAGCTTTCCTAAAATCCCCATTCTTAAAATTCTCTATCCCACTAAAATAAGCCTGTTTACAGTTATTCATCACTCTAATCTACCCCCTAAAATTTTTTTCTGCCACCTATTATACCGCAAAATAGGAAAAAATGCAAATTTCGCCCCTAAAAAAACAGGCTTTTAACCTGTTCTATCTTACTTTATCTTTATGCTCTTGATGAATATTTGCCATCTTTGGTCGAAATTATTATCTTTTCTCCTTGATTAATAAATAACGGCACTTTTACTACAAAACCAGTCTCAATCGTCGCATCTTTTTGCGCATTATTAGTCGTATTTCCTTTAACCGCTGGCTCTGTCTCAATAACTTCATACTCTATTTTCTCTGGAAGTGTAATACCAAGTATCTCTCCCTCAAAATAATCTACTGTTATATCAAGTCCCTCTTTAATAAACTTAACTTGTTCTCCTAAAAGTTTCGTATTAATCTCAATTTGCTCATATGTCTCATTATTCATAAACACATAATTATCTCCTGCCGCATATAAATACTGCATTGGTGTTCTATCTACATGAGCTTTTGTAATCTTAATATTAGTATTATAAGTATCCTCAGTTATCGAACCTGTCCTTAAATTCTTAAGTTTCATTCTAACAAAAGCCGAACCTTTACCCGGTTTAACATGTTGAAACTCCACAATTTGATACAAAATATTA
>CANOGG010000179.1 GCA_947565485.1 uncultured Mycoplasma sp.
TAATAAACTGGTGTATCATCATTAACAGTCTCAAGTAAAACCTCAATCATACTTCTACACCAAGGACAAGAATTAAACCCAAAATAAACTAATCCCGTTCCATTTTTAAAGAGTTCTTCCATATCTTTATCACTCTTATAAATAATATTATTATCTTCTCTAATATCTAAATTAAGATAATTCTTTCCTGTACTAGTCGTCTTACCATTAAAACTTTCATACTCTTCTTTAAACTTTTTAGCATCTTCTGTGACTTTTTTCTCTGTCACCTTACCAGTATCATCTTTTCTATCTTTATAATCCTGATAAAACTTCAAAGCCATCGCTCCAACTAATAAGACGCAAAGCACTAACCCCAAAATTTCTTTTTTTCCTAACTTTTTCAAAAATCATCACCTAATACTATTGTAAAACATATTATTTACAATTTCAACCAAAAAAGCGCACATAAATAGCTATAACACTAACAAAAGTCAAAACAATCACTAAAAGTGCAATAATATAGTTATTTCTTCTGTTCACTTTTCTAAGTCTTCTAATCTCTGCACTTACGTTACTAACATTACTATTACCATTCATTATCCTCACCTCTATGCTTCCTTTTATTCTACTAATATTCTACCATAAAACCCCCCAAACATCAATTAATTTCTTCTGATTTACAACCCATACTTCATTTTTTTCTAGACATTTACCAAAAAAAATAGTATAATTAATTTCAGTTAACAACTTTATTTTTTAAATTGAGAGGAAGATTTTATGAAAAATAATAATGACACTACGTCCATTGTCGCTTTAGGTGGCCTTGGCGAAGTAGGAAAAAATATGTATGTTGTAACACATAACAACGAAATAATCATCATTGACGCTGGAGTAATGTTCCCCGAAGATGACTTACTAGGTATTGACTATGTCATCCAAGACATCACTTACTTAAAACAAAATGCCGAAAAAATAAAAGGTCTAGTCATAACCCATGGCCATGAGGACCACATTGGTGGTATATCTTTTTTACTAAACACTGTTAACATTCCTAAGATATACGCCTCTAAGATAGCCTCTGACTTGATAGTGAAAAAACTAATCGACCGTAATGTCAACTACAGCAACATCGAAATTGTGAGTGAAGATTCAGTTATCAAAACCAAATATTTTACGATTGAATTTGTTGCAACTACCCACTCTATCCCAGGCTCTTTTGCTGTTGCCATTCATACTCCAAATGGTACCATTTTCGAAACCGGCGACTTCAAATTTGATTTAACTCCTATCGGACCAGTTGCAAACATCCACAAAATGGCTAAACTCGGAAGTGAGGGGGTTACTCTTCTTTTAAGTGACTCAACTAATGCTTTATCAGATGGTTTCTCTAAGAGTGAATCCAGTGTCGATGAAGCTTTAAACGACATTGTCTCTCGCCATCATGGTCGTGTTATCATTGCCACTTTTGCCTCTAACATCTTTCGTATCAAACATATTGTCGAGACCTGCCGCAAAAATAACCGTAAAATAATCATTTTCGGCCGTTCGATGGAAACCAGTATTGAACTTGCAATGAATAATGGGCTCATCGAAGACAAATCTATCATCATCGACAACAACCAAGCTAAGAGTCTCAAGAAAAAAGAAATCTGTATCTTATGTACTGGAACCCAAGGCGAACCTCTAGCTGCCTTATCTCGTATCGCTAACGGTCAACATAAACAAATAACCCTTATGCCTGATGACTTAGTTGTCTTCTCCTCATCTCCAATCCCTGGAAATGCCGCTAGCATCAACAAAGTAATCAATAAACTCTACTTAAAAGGTGTTAAAGTATACACGAACAAAACATTTAATGATGTCCACACTTCTGGTCACGCGAAAGAAGAAGAATTAAAATGGATGCTTCGTATCATTAAACCAAATTATTTCATGCCTATGCATGGTGAATATCGTATGTTGAAACGTCACGGCGAAATCGCTGAATCTTGTGGCATTCCTAAAGACAACATCTTCATCTGTCGTAATGGTGATGTGATAAATCTTAATAATGGCGTCGTATCTCGCGGTGAAAGCATCAAAAATGGTGATGTCTATGTTGATGGCTCAAGAATTGGTGATATTGGCTCACAAGTTCTAAAAGACCGTAAACTAATGTCTAATGATGGTATTTTAGTAACCATTCTAAATATCAACACTCTAACTCGTAAACTTCTTATCAAACCTAATGTTACGACTAGAGGTTTCATCATGGTTAACGAAAATCCCGAACTTATCAATAAAATAGAACGCAAAATAACTGAAATCGTCACTAAATTCTTAAATACTTCAACTTACAACTACACCGACTTAAAAAACCAAGTTATTCTTGAACTATATCCTTACATCAACGAACTAACTGGCCGCCATCCTATCATCTTACCTGTTATCATGGAAGTTAATAAAGCCTAGATTTTATTTCTAGACTTTTTTTATTTCACCCTTGGATGTCGCAAATGATTATCTTTGGTTCTCTCCAAATAACTAACCAATATCTTTTCTTGCGGGCTTATAAATGTTCCCTCACCATCATAATTCACAAACCTATTCTTTCCTTTTTTTAATCTCATAATCTTTTTTAAAATTTCCTTTTTAGGAACCAAACTTACCTTTCCCACATAATGTAGTTCTCCATCCCTCCATTCTCCCAAAAACAAACTATACTTATCTTTGTTAAAAACATACCCATGCACATAAAAGTATTCTTCCCTTACATTCTTTATCTTAACCCAGGTATCAACTCTCTTTCCCGCTAAATACTTACTATCTCTTCTCTTAGCCACTATCCCCTCTAAACCTTGCTTTTTAACCAACCTAAAAAGTTCTTCTCCCTTAAAATAAACTTGCGACTTCACTAAAAAATCATCATCGGGATACTTATCCAAAATTTCTCTTCTCTGATACCATGGTAAATCCACGATTGGCTTATTTTCATACAAAACATCAAAAACCACCAACGTAACAGGACTCACCTTCGCAAGCGTAGGCACCCGAAATTTATCTTTCACTTGATTTCTTTTCATAACTTCCAGGAAATCCGGTTTTCCATCACTAAAAATAATCAACTCCCCATCAAAAATAACTTTTTTATTCCCCACTTTTTTCTTTAAACTCTGCAGCTCAGGATATTTATCTGTTAACACCACTCCATTTCGACTCTTAATTACTAGCTCTGTCTTACTAACATACACTATCACTCTAATACCATCAAACTTCAGCTCATAAATATAATCACCCGACACTATTTCCTTTATTTCTTTTAACAACATGGGCTTAACGTTCTTCTCCTCAAACATTCTTCAAACTCATCTCTAAAG
>CANOGG010000180.1 GCA_947565485.1 uncultured Mycoplasma sp.
ATTTTCTTAAATATATGATAAAATTATCTTAGGTGATTAATATGGATAAAGGCGAGTATATAACAAATTTATTTGATGCAATAAAAGATGAAATAGAATATGATAGCGATATAGAAGCACTATATACTCTTTTAATGTCCATGTTTAAAATAGACCAAAAAAAAAGCATCGCTATGTGGGAATATTTAATAACGAACACTAACCTAACTAGCCTCCGAAAAGATGTTAACCTAACTCCTATCTTAAATAGTTATCCTACATATCTAATTCAAGAACTTGGCTTTAAAAGTTTTTATGAAATATTAAATAAATTTACATCCACTGATAAAAAATATATCTCTGAAAATATTTTTAATATATACGCTCCAGAAAGTGGTATCAATCAATTAATTGAAAAACTAATTATCAAAGACGATAGTAAAACCGAAAAAGAAATTATCCACCTTATCTTAAAAGAATCTAAAATCTATCCCGAAAGTGTCTTTGATGTTAACGACTTTTTAAAAAATATTATCATTCTTCACCTAAAAAACAAAAAAATCGACCTCAAGCTTTTAGAAGAAATAACCGAAATGCCTAAAACTCTCAAAGAAAAAGCCCTTTTAAAAACATTAATTCTTGAATATATTTAAAAAATCATATATAATACCTTTAAGAGGTAAACTATGAAATATTATTTAGCAATTGATAAAGGGGAAAAGACTAACTATACTAAGCGTTACCGTATTCTAAATTTATCTATCCTAGATACTCGGTTTAATCAAAACAACAATCTCGAAATATTGACCCGATATACCATGACTTTTACTTCCAGCCCGGAATTTAAAAACTTTTTACATGCCAAACAAATTCTTCAATCTAAATACTTAGCTTATGACTTAGTTATTATATATAAAGTAAAATACCACCATCAAGAATACACTCGCAAACTAATCGTCCCTTATATATCGCTCCAAAACTATTTTTCTCCTGAAAATTTAATTGATATTATTTTTACAAGTTCCTATAATCCCGAGTTTTTACCTGCTTTTTTACACGAACTAAAGAAAATGTATCATCTCCCCGAAAGCTATTACCAACTTCTAAGTGATCTCACTAATTATCGCTTACAAGAAAATCTTTATAGTCGCATATCTTCTCTCGTCTATGATATTTGTTACCCCAAGAGTAGGGGAGTCGAGTCTTTTCGCTATCGGAAACTTTATGACCTCGCCATGCTAACTGCTAAACTAACTACTTCTAAATATTCTCTTGGTTATATACCAAATGTCTCCTTAAAACCTAAAATCTTGAGTGAAGTCGAACTTTTCGAATTAGAAAGTCTCCTTGATAGGGTCGAAAATCATTCTTTGAAGCGAACTCTCACCACCAAAGTCCACGAACAGTACCGTCTTCACCACCAAGAAATCGACCGAATTTTTTTGACGTAAATAAATTGTCAATAATTGCCTGATATACTTCATAAATTCCTAAAATTTTAGTATTATAATATTGTAAAGGAAGTGGAGCATATGTTATATCCATCAATTGATAAATTATTAAATATCGTTGATTCAAAGTATATCCTAGTTCATGTCTCTTCTAAAAGAAGTAAACAAATGCTCGAAAATCGTCATTTTCAAATGAAAAGGAAAGAGTACATAAACAAGAAAGAATTAGGAAGAGCTTTAGAAGAAATTGAAAAAGGTTTAGTAAAAATTGAACAAATTGGATAAAAATTACAAAAAACTATTGATTTTAGCCATCTGATATGATAAGATGGTTATGTTCTCTGGGGGATTAGCTCAGCTGGCTAGAGCACCTGCCCTGCACGCAGGGGGTCGCGGGTTCGAATCCCACATCCTCCACCAGATTTGAAATCAAACTCGAACTTTTATGTTTCGAGTTTTAATATGACTTAAAATGTGATAAAATATTTATAAAAGTTAAATTGATTGTCAATTTAATAAATACACTTGTATAATGGCATAATCATTATTCGTGTAATTCTTTGTAAGGAGTAAATATTGATGAAAATCGAAGATATAAAAGACATAGATATTTGTTATTCATTTTTTCATTATACAAATAAAAATAATATTGAAAGTATAGCCAAGAAAGGACTACTTCCTAAAATTGGTGATAGTGCAACAGGAATAGAAACTACAGAAAAAATATTTTTTGCAATAGGCCCAAAAGGAGTATTTTCCATTTTTGATTCATGGATAAGGTGGTTAATTGCTAAAAGACTAACTGATTTACCAGGTGAAAAAGCAGATTTACCGTTTTATCGATTTTGCACATTTATAATGCGTTTGCCATTAGTCCGTCATTTTATATCAATTATTGTTAATATAGTAGTTTGGTTTGAATTCAAGTTTAAACCGTTTAAAATTAAGTCATTTAAAATTATGAAAGAAATATTAGATAATAGTTGTTTTCTTTTATTAGATTTAGAAGAAGAAAAAGATTTTTCATATAAAGATATAGACGAAGTAAAAGCCCAAAAGTTTAATAGAAAATTATTAAAAATGGTATATGCTAAACAACATAAGATGAGTAGTAAAAAGATGGATTATTGGAATATGCACACCTTTAGTAATATTACAATTCCGCCAAATAAAATTACTTTGATTAAACTTAATAATTCTTATAAATGTTTAGATATTTTATTGTGGATGATAAAAAATAATAATATAGATATAAAAATATTAGCCCCTTTTTTATATGAATTTCTTCAATATTATAATCTTTTGTAATAGAAAATAGAATTGTGAAAGATGTTAAGCGTCTTCCATTAGGGCTGTTAAGAGATGTCAAATGGAAAAATATATAATTTAGAAAATAATTTTTATAAAATATTAATACCTGAGTCATTAAAAGAATATGGTACAGAAGTGCTTGAATACTCTACTAACAAATTAAGAGAATTTTTAAGATTTTTTAAAAGAGAATCCTACGAAACTAAAATAGAAGGATCATTTTTTCTAACTCGTGAAGATTTTTTTAATAGAATTAAAATATTAGATTCAAAAGCTAACCCTCCATATTCGATAGAAGGCTGTTTTTATGGTGGTGAACACAAATATTACTTAATCCTAAAAATATATATGAGAGATATTGCACCCTAGCTCACAAGACCTTTCATTTATTATTTCAAACATTTATATATGAAAAAAATAATATGGATAGAATTGTATGGCTTGATGAGTCATTAGCTGGAAACTTTGAAGGTACAACTGAAATATTAATTAAAAATGGTAAATTTTTAGATATTATACAGAATTTGAAAAATAATCATCAACTGCCTAATATGAATGATTTAGAAT
>CANOGG010000181.1 GCA_947565485.1 uncultured Mycoplasma sp.
GATAAGAATGGAGCGGTTTTGTATAAAGGGCCATCTTTTGGCTATCAAGTAGTAAGTGAGGCTATTCCTTATAAGACAGTTTTAAAATATCAATATAAAGATGGTGTTTGGGTATATACGTCTTATAATGGTAAAGAGTGATGGTTATTTACTTATGATGATGAATATTTACCGGGAGTTAGTGTTGATGGGAAAGCAGCAAAAGTATATGAAAGAGAAGGAATGGCAATAGATGATAAAACATATTTGATGGAATATCCCGAAGAAAAAGCTTCTAAACTTGAAAAAATAAATTTAGGTGATAAATTTGAAATTAAGTATGTAGTTAGGAATAGGTTTCAGAGTGATAATGAAGATTTAATAAATGATAAAGCTTGGCTTTATGTTAGTTATAAAAATAAGGAAGGTTGGGTTGATGGAAGAACTATTGCTTTAAAAAATGAGATAAGATATGCTGCAGAATTTGATGATTTTTATTTATATTCTGAGCCTAACAAAGAAAAAAAGACGGAAATTAAAGTGTCTTTTGGAACACCTTTAGAAATAGATTATGTATATTATAGGTTTTTATTTATATTTACGGATGTCGATGATATGAAATGGTATAGAGTTAAATATAAAAACCAATATTATTGGATTAATAGATTTTCTGATATATATGGGTATCCGTATGAGGAAGGTGCTAGTTGGGGGTCAACTGATTATACAAGGTGTTATTGGGCGATTACAAAAGATAAAAATTTAAATGTCTATAATGAGCCAAAGAGTGATAGTGAGCAAAAAAAAGTAGTATTAGAAGATAAATTAATTTTTAAAATAGGTGGTATTTTTAAGAATGCGAGAGATGGTAAAGAATATTTATATGTGAACACTAAAAATATAAGTGGTTGGATATTGAAGAGTGATGCTGAAGGATATGATGGTGAGATTCCAGATGATTTAAAAGATGGAGATAAAGAAAAAGAAGATAACTTTAGCAACGAAATTCGTGATGATAAAGAAAATAATTCTTCAAAAGGAGAAAAGAAAGTATTGTCGCCAATGGAAATGGCTATTTTATGTGTTATAGAGGCAGTGATTATTTGTTTGTTGGGAATTTTTGGTTTTGTATATGTAAGAAATAAAAAGAAAAGCAAAATTGGTTGATTAGGTGGTATTTTGAAAGTTAAACTTGACTTTATGAAATAAAGTGATATACTAAGTATGTATAAAGCGGGAAGGGTGGTTTATTTATGAAAAATAAAATGAATGGTAAAAGTAAGTTGATTTTAGGATTACTTTCCTTGATAGTAGTGGCTATTGCTGTTATTATTGTGGTAGCACCAAAAGAAAAAACTTATAATTCTAAGAGTTTAACTACTTATACTAGAAATATTGCTTTAATGAAAGAAGCAGGTTTTGAGTATTTTCAAAGTGGTAATTTACCTGCTAAAGTCGGAACTTCAAATGTTATTTCTCTAAATGAAATGGTTGATAATAAATTAGTTATTGGCTTTCAAGATGAGAAGGGTAATGTTTGTAATGGGGAAGATAGTTATGTAAAAGTTACCAAGACAATTAAGGGTGATTATGAAATGAAGGTAGCCCTTACTTGTGATAGTAAGTCAGATTATATTGTGACATCAATTGGAGATAAGACGGTAAGAGGAAAGGTTGAAGACTATAATAATTCACTAGCTCTTTTACCAGTTCAGACTAAAGAAAATGATGTTAAAATGGGAGATGCTCCAGTTAATGTACCAGCAAATGTAAGTAGTGGTGTACTTAATAATACTAAATATGTAAGTAGTGGAGGTAATACTGGTTCAGCGACTACGGCTTCAAATGTAACTTATATTACGAATTATAACATTACTTATGTAAATAATTGTATGACACAGTGTGTAACTACAGATTGTACTAATAGTTGTTTAACTAATATATATTATACAGTTAACTTTGAGCCGCAAGGTGGTTCGTATGTAGCTAAGCAAGTAGTTAAACAAGGAGATACAGCGAAGTATGCGACAACATATAAGCCTGGTTATACTTTTGTTGGTTGGTATTTAGATGGTGTGAAATATGATTTTAATACACCAGTGACAAGACAAATTACATTAGTTGCAAGATGGGAAGAGATAGTAACGCCAACACCTGATAATAAATATGTAGTTAATTTTGAGACTAATGGTGGAGGCTATATTGCTAGTCAAACAATAGTAGAGGGTAATCAAGCTTCACGTCCAACAGATCCAACAAGAAATTGTTATACTTTTGCAGGATGGTTTGCAGATAAAGAGTTAACACAAAGATATGATTTTAATACGCCAGTGACAAAAGATATGACATTATATGCTAAATGGGTTGATGATGGAAGTTGTAAAAATAAATATGATATAAACTTCGATTCTGATGGAGGTACACCAGTGCCACCACAAACAGTAGTGGAAGATGATAAAGTAAAAGAACCAACAGACCCAGTAAAACAATGTTTTAGTTTTGCAGGATGGTATACTGATAAGGCTTTAACACAAAAATATAATTTTAATACACCAGTAAATAAGAACATGACGTTATATGCGAAATGGGTTGATGATGGAAGTTGCAGAAATAAATATCAAGTAGAGTTTGATTCTAAGGGTGGTAACACTATTAGTAGTCAGACAGTAGAAGAAGGAAATACAGCAACACGTCCAACTAATCCAACAAAAGCAGGATATGTATTTAAAGGATGGTATTATAATGGACGCGAGTTCGACTTTAATACGAAGATATATCAAGATTATAAATTAGTGGCTGAGTGGGCAGAAATAAGTTATACAGTTACATTTAATTCTAATGGTGGAAATAATGTGGGTAACCAAACTGTTGTTGAGGGTAAAACTGCTTATGAGCCAAATGACCCAGTAAGAAATGGCTATGTGTTTAAAGGATGGTATTATAATGGTAAGAAGTTCGACTTTAGTACTAAGATATATCAAGATTATACTTTAGATGCAGAATGGGAAAGAGAAGAACAAAATTATACAGTATCATTTAATTCTAATGGTGGTACAAGCTTTAGAAGTCAGACGGTAGTTGAGGGAAATAGAGCAAGTAATCCAGGTACACCAGTAAGAAATGGCTATGTATTTAAAGGATGGTATTATAATGGACGTGAGTTCGACTTTAATACGAAGATATATCAAGATTATACTTTAGTTGCTGAATGGGAGAGAGAAGCACTAGATTACACAGTATCATTTAATTCAAATGGTGGTACAAGTTATAGAAGTCAAACAGTAGCTGAAGGAAATAGAGC
>CANOGG010000182.1 GCA_947565485.1 uncultured Mycoplasma sp.
GCATTACACTTTCTAATAAGTTTACTTACCCTCTCTTCAATTTCTAATGTCTCATCGTTTAAAACTTTCTCTATTTGCTCATTACTAAGCATATTCGTAAGTCCATCACTACAAAGTAATATCCCCCCAATTTCCATATCTACGACATCAAACACATCAATTTCGCATTTATCCGCGGCTCCAAGTGCTTTCATAAGCACATTCTTTTTTGGATGATGTTTCGCTTCTTCTTCTGTCAAATTACCTGCTTGAACGAGTAGATTAACCAGCGTATGATCTTTTGTAACTTTATGTAATGTTCCATTCTTTAAGACAAAACCTGAAGAATCACCAATATTTCCAAAAATTAAATAATCATGCGTAAGAAGAGCTATCACCATCGTCGTTCCCATTCCCATCGAATCAGGATTATTACTTGCATAATCTAAAATATTCTTATTTATCTCACTTACACTATCATTAAGCCAATTTATCGCATCTAACTTTGACCCAATACTAGATATCTTATTCCATCTTTGACCTAAAAGGGCAATCGCCATACTAGATGCCACTTCTCCTTTGCGATGTCCCCCCATCCCATCAGCGACAATCATCAAATATTCGCCACTCGCATTTTTAAGAATTGTTACTGAATCTTCATTATGAGTTCTCACTCTACCTGTATCTGTTAAATAAAATGATTTCATTTATTTTCTCATGCTCCCTCTTAATTGTCCACAAGCTGCTTGGATATTCCCTCCAAACTCTCTTCTAATCGTACAATTTATTCCTTCCTTCTTTAATGTATCATAAAAAGCCATAATTCTTTTCTTACTGCTTCTCTTATACTTTTGTGTTCCTGTTTCATTATAAGGAATTAAATTCACATAAACATTTAACCCTCGAGCTAAACCTGCAAGTTCTCTTGCACACGACTTGCTATCGTTTACACTATCTAGCATAACATATTCCAGGGTTACTCGTCTACTCGTAACTTGCAAATAATCTCTAATTGCCCGCATTAATATGTCAAGATTATACACTTTATTTACAGGCATTAACGCATTTCGCAACTCATTATTTGGTGCATGAAGTGATACTGCTAAATTAATCTGAATTCCAATTTTTGCAAGTTCATAAATTTTAGGCACTAATCCACAAGTTGACAAAGTTATATGTCGTGCCCCTATAGCTATCCCCTTATCATCATTAATTATTTTTATAAATCGTACTATATTTTGAAAATTATCCAAAGGCTCACCAATACCCATTATTACCACACTACTAATCCGTAAATTTAAGTCTTTTTCTACCACTAATATCTGCTCGACTATCTCATTAGCCTCCAAATTGCGTATCTTCTTCTGCCTTCCTGACTCACAAAAAGAACAAGCCATATTACAACCAACTTGACTCGAAACACAAATCGATATCCCATAATTATGCTTCATAATAACAGCCTCTACATAATTATCATCTTTGAGCTTAAATAAATACTTATGCGTATCTTTATCATCACATCGCTTCTCTATTGTTATAAAACTTGTTTTAAAATCTTTCTTTAACTCTTCTCGAAGCTCTTTTTTCAAATTCGAAAAATTATCAATATTATATTCTCTTTTTTGATATAACCACTCATACACCTGTAAAGCCTTAAACTTCTTCTCACTCTTTGCTAAAAAGTATTCCTCTAACTCTTCTCTTGTTAAATTAAGTAAACTATTCATGATAATATTCTCCTAAACCAAATACTAACAAATAATTATACTCGCCATTTAACGCTGAAATCGTAATTTCACTTATCTTATTATCTTTAAAAGAAATACTATTTGTAAAATGAAAACTATACTTATTTACTTCGTCCTGCATCTCATAAAGCGGATACATACAGTTATGATTATTATTTTTCACATACGTGAGATTCTCCACTAAACTAAACAAATAATCGAAGTCCCAAAACCCGTTTTCTATTCCCTCATATAAATTATCTATTAGTACTTTATCATTCATCGTTTCTTGATAAATTCCCGTCTCGTCTATATAATACTTTATTATACCATTTCCATATTCTTTATAACCTTCTCTATAATTATCTATCTTTTTCCCCTGAAACAAAAAACGTTCTTCTCCTTTAGTTATCTGATATTCATAACTATAATTATCCATCTTTAATTCTTCTAACTTCCTCTTAAGTATCTCTTTTGTTAAAACTTCTTCCACTTTTTCATCAACTACAACATCTACATCTTTTGGCGGTATCTCATTTTCCCTTTTTGGTACCAACGCATTAATAAGCGCTGATAAAATCATAAACAAGAACAAACAGCCAAAAAATATTCCCCATTTTATGAGTTTCCATATAGCTTTGCCTTTCTCTGTTTTCTTAAGCTCTTTAATCTTTTCTTTCAATTTTTTATCTTTAGTCTCTTCCATTAACCAATCACTCCTAACACCAATCTTATCAAAAAACAATCTTTTTATTAATCAAATCCTCTTTTTTTACCCCATTAAGATAATCTTTTACACTCATCTTTTTCTTTCCACTAGGCTTAATCTCTGTTATATAATATATCTTATCTTGACAAGCGACCCCAATCGCATCTTTACCTACGCTTTCAATCACTCCTGCTTCCTTTTTTGCTTCTTCTCCCACATAGCCATCTATCACTTTTATCTCTTCTCCATCAAGTATCATATATGCTAGTGGCCAAGAATTAAGTCCTCTAACCTGATTAAAAACTTCTCTTGCCGTTCTTTTAAAATCTATTAATTCATCTTCTCTTTTTATAATTGGTGCCAGTGTTGCCTCTTCATGCTTTTGCTTCTCTCGTATTACCTCTCCCTTTATAATAAGCGGCAAAACTCTTCTTAACTCCTCAGCTCCAAGCTTACTTAATTTCTCATGCAGTGTTTCGACATTATCACTTTCCTCAATCGATGTCCTAACGATACTTATAATATCACCACTATCCATGCCCTCATCCATCTGCATTATCGTCACTCCAGTTTCACTCTCTCCATTCATAATAGCCCGATGAATTGGTGCTCCTCCCCGATACTTCGGCAAAATTGAGGCATGAACATTAATCGCTCCGAGTCTTGGAATATCTAATATTTCTTTTGTCAAAATCTGACCATAAGCACAAGTTACAATTAAATCTGGTTCTACTTCTTTTATAGCTTCATAATCATCTCTAATTTTACTTGGTTTAAACACCGGAATCTTTAATTCTTCCGCGGATTTACTAACTGGCGCTGGTGTAAGTATTCTTTTTCTTCCCACCATCTTATCAGG
>CANOGG010000183.1 GCA_947565485.1 uncultured Mycoplasma sp.
CAAATATTTTTTTACATGCCCAAGTAAATGAAGTAAAACACCAGGTATACTCACCATGAATATTGAAAAATTAAAACAAAATCATAACCTGAAAATAATGTTGATTACTTTAATATTATTAACATTAATTACAATATTATGTGGTATAAGCTTTGCCAAATATCGCAGTAGTAAAAGTATCAATATAGCAAAAGGCACAATTAATTATTCACCAGCCGACTTAAGCATAATGGCAGTCTATATCGAAAATGATGATGGTAACTATACTAGGGTTACAGATGGAAAAGTACCATCTAATGGTTATAGCCTAAATACCAATAATACTAAAACAAGATGTGAAATAAATGGTGAAATTGATAATAATATAAAATTAACTTATAATTATGGCGAAATATCAGTCTCTGGAGTTACTAATTCTGGAACAAAATGCTATTTTTATTTTGATAAGCAAGCAAATGCTGCCGATAAAATACCAGAGGGAAAACCTACTGATGATAACATGTTTGCAGGAATAGAGGGTGATGGTGTTTATACTTGGACCAAAGGTGATTATTCAGGAGGCAACCAGCCAATTAAATATTATCGTGGTAATGTAAACAATAACTGGGTTGTTTTTGGCAAAGATGGAGATAACTATATCTGGTGGCGAATCATACGTAACAATAGTAATGGTTCCCTAAGAATGATATACGCCGGAACAAGTTCGTCAAAAACGAGTGCGCCAGCGACAACCGGACCAGGTACACAAATAGGAACAAAAGCATATAATACAACTTACAATAACAATATGTATGTAGGATTTAAGTATGATAACGGTGTAGTCCATGGAACCGGAACAGCATCGACAATACTAGGAGCAAGTAATTCGACAGATAAGACAACATTGTATGGCTGGTATAATTCAGTATTAAAAACAAATTATGGAAGTTATATAGATGAAAATGCTGGATTCTGTAATGATAGACAACCAAGTACAAGTGATACATCACTCAACGGTTTAGGTGGAACAGGTACGACAACAACGTATTATGCTGCAAGTATGAGAATAACTACAACAAAAGTACCAACGTTGTTATGTAATAATGCACAAGATATATTCAAGACACCGATAGGACTAATTACAGCTGATGAGATACTCATGGCAGGTTTGACAAGAGATACAACAAATGCTTATTCGTATCTTTATACAAATAGAGATTATTGGAGCATGACTCCATGGTATTTTTATAGTTCTGAGGGATGCGTTCTGTTTCATGCTACTGAGAATGGCTATCTTAGCAACGGTAATGTTATGACGGAATATAGAACTGATGCTTCTTTGGGAGTGAGACCGGTTATTAATTTAACGCCAAATACTAATTTTATTTCCGGAAATGGCGAAGCCACAACCCCATTTGTCGTTGAAGGAACATAATAAAACTGCCCTCAATTCATAAGTAAGCAGAAAATAAATTACAAGCCCAGGAAATAGACTAACCATCTATTTCTTTTTAGGTGGCACCAAATCAATACCACACTTTTTATTAAAAGGATTACACCTAAATAACCTTTTAACTGTATAACCTATTCCTCTAATAACTCCATGCGTCTCTAATGCTTCAATTGCATAATTACTGCACGTCGGATAAAACCTGCAATGATTATGAAAGTCACCAGGAATACTTTGATATAACTTAATTAATCTAATAAATAATCTTTTCATAACCCCCACCTATTTATCTTGCATAAACTGGAACATCATCACTAACATTTAATATATTATACACTCCACCATTAAGCACCATTTTAAATCTGTAATAATCAACATCATTAACTTTCACAAAAACACTAATTGACCCATCTTTATTATTTATTGCTTTTTTATAATCATACTTAACTTCTGAAGAATTATAAAAATTTTTCAAATAATTAGTAATTGCTAAACTAGACTTATTATCAATCGTCTTATTAACGAGAGCATAACAAAACAAATTATAAAAAAGAAGTAAAAACAATATTCCTAAAATAATAAATAAATGTTTAAATTTCATAATATTCAACCCTTAATAATTATAATTTTACCACAAATTGCATAAAATATAAATAATTATGTAATATTTAGTACTTGACAAAACCAAGTACTAGAGATATTATAAGAGTGCGAGGTGATTAATACGAATACCCAATATAAAAAAGGAGTCTTAGAATTACTAATTCTCTTAATGCTCGAAAAAAAAGATATGTATGGTTACGAATTAGTCGAAGCTGTAAGCAAAATTGTCGATGTTAACGAGGGAACAATCTACCCCATTCTAAAGCGTCTCACCAACGAAAAATACTTCGAAACTTACACCAAAGAATCCACTGAAGGCCCAATTCGTAAATACTATCATCTAACCGCCTTAGGCAAACTAACCAAAGATAAACAGCTAAATGAATGGAAAAAATTCGCCAAAAATGTCAATGATTTTATAAAAAGGAGTGAAAAAAATGAATAAGGAAGAATTTTTAACTAAATTAAGAAAAAAATTAAGCATCTTGGAAGACAGCGAAATAGAAGATATCGTGAGTGAATATGAGGGCTATATTGAAGAGAAAGTCGGAAGTGGTCTCACTGAGGAAGAAGCCGTCAAAGAACTAGGTGACTTTGATGAAATCGTAAACGACTTACTCGCTGCCTACAAAGTAAAGGCCCCATCTAATGAGGAGGGAGGATTCACTAAATTTATCAACTATTTAGGCGATGGCCTCGATAATCTTATGGACTCTTTAAATAACAAAAGTGGTAAAGACATCGTTAAATTTTTAATTGAAATCATCATCATAATCTTTATTATTGCCCTTTTAAAAATACCTTTTACGATGGTGAAAAATTTAGCTTATAACATTTTCTACGAACTAGGAAGTCCCCTCAATCATATATTTCGTACCATTTGGTTTTTCATCACTGATATTAGCTACATTATTGTCTCAATCGTTTTCTTCATCAAAATGCTTGAAAAAAGATACTTCAAAAATATTAGCGAAGAAATTATAAGCACCACAGAAAATGAAACCGAAGAAATCAAAACCACTAAAGTTACCAAAAAGAAATCTTCCAAAGAAGAAGATAACGAAACCAAAAGTACTGAAAAAGTAACTAAAACCCCAAGTAATCATTCTTTTACAAGAACTTTAACTAATCTCTGTATCTATTTTCTAAAATTTCTCGTTCTTATGTTTACTATTGGCATTATCTTCTATCTTATTGGTATGAGTATAGCTCTAGGC
>CANOGG010000184.1 GCA_947565485.1 uncultured Mycoplasma sp.
TCTTATAAGTGTTATTATAGCCTTAATCTTTTATCTATTTATAACTTAAAGAAAGAACTAGTTTTTATCTAAAAATAGCATTTTTGTTACAAATGCACGAAAAAACCTAAAAAATATGTACATTTCTAACGAAAAATGCCAAAATGTATTTAGAGGTGAAAACAATGTAACGTAAAATTGAAGAAGAATTAAAAAAATGGTTAAATGATTATAAAATGCCTTTAATGTTAATCTGTGCTAAACAAACAGGCTTTAAAAATAGTAGCACTTATGTTATATAAAAACGCTTAATCTTGGCTTATTTTTTCCTCTTATTTATGATATAATATTACTAATACTTTATAAGATTACTTATAATTTTCTCAAAAATAAATGTCCTATAAAGTTAGAAAAAAGGTGGCTTATGAAATGTATCCTTATGAATAAAAATACAGAAGTTTTAATTGCTGAATACAACACTGGATTTGGTATATTTGATAGAATGTATGAAATTATCGATATTGATTATGCTCCACTTTTATTAAAAAATTATTATAATGAAGAAAAAGATGCATTAGTCTTACTAAATAGATTAACAGATTGGTTTAAAGGTCGCGGAATTCCTAGTTGGCGAGATAAACTTGATTTACTTCTTCATCGTCTCAATATTGAAACCTCAAGTGAACTTTTGGATAAAGCCTTTGGTTTATCTTTATCAGACCAGTATTGGTTAAAACCCTTTAATTTAGATATAGAATATAACGATATAAACTTTTTTGATAATGATTTTGATTATTCGGAATTTATGGAAGCCTCTTTATCTCGAAACAGTAAAATTATAACTCGCGAGTCTTCTCTTAAAACGCCAAATAACACCACCGATGGCATGTTAAGAAAAGCCTGGATTATTGAAGATGGAGTTAGATATTTACTTAAGAGTGGTTATAAAAATGAAGTATTACAGCCCTTTAATGAAGTATTAGCAAGTATTATATGTAAACGTTTAGGTTTTGACCATGTAGAGTACACAATAGATACATATAAAGATATGGTGGTATCTATTTGTCCTTGTTTTATAACAAAAGATACCGAACTTGTTACTTGTTATCAAATAAGGAATAATATGGTGAGACATAATAATGTAAATGATTATGAAGACTATATAAAAGTTTTAGAAGAAAATGGAATAAAGGACGCTAGAATTAAAATGGAAAATATGTATATCTTAGATTTTTTAATAATGAACGAAGATAGACACTTAAATAATTTTGGTATTATAAGAGATGTTAATACTTTAAAATGGTTAGATGTTGCTCCCATATTTGATAATGGTATGGCTCTAAATGTTGATTATTATAATGAGGGAGAAGTAGCAATTTCTGGATATGGCAGGTTCTTTTATGAAGAAAAACCATTTGCTGAAATTATTAATATCGTAAAAGATTTAAAAAGAATTGATATAAGTAAATTAGATGGTGTTATAGAGTGGTTCGATGAAATATTACATAAGTACCAATATATTACGAATATGTCTGACAGAAGAATTTATTCACTCTGTGTCCTTTTAAATAGACAAATAAATAAATTAAAATATTTAATAGAGAATAGTTAGTTATTCTTTTTCTTTTTAGTAACAAAATAGCATGTACATTTAAATAATTTTATCCTGTGGACTCTAAATAATTTTATGCTTTACACTTAACTCCAATTAATTCTTTAAAAGCCAAAGCATTTATGTTATAGTTTAAATAAGAAACGAGGTCCTAATGAAAAAATATCTTTTCCTATTCTTAATATTATCTAATTTTCTAATAACTGGTTGTAATTCTCCTCAAAATAAAGACGAAACTCCAACCAAAATATCTTCTTCCATCAAAAATTTAAACGAACTTAATTCTTTTACTGTGAAACAAAGTCTTGAACATACAACAGCACTCTTAAATTTCCAAGACACGAAGATTAGTGCCATTGAGATAGACGAGCTAAAACCCCAAAAATATTATACTTATCCTGACTATAATGTTTATTTAGTAGGTCTAACAGAAGTCAACGTCACCAAAAATAATGAAACCAAAACTCTCAAAGAATATTTAATCGATAAAGAATATCTAAATAATCTTATAAAGAGTATGACTATCTACACAACACTTTTTGATGGTGGAACTACTTGGAATAAACCTGATGCCAACTCTAATATTTTTACCTATGACATCCAAATATTTAAATGCCAAACTACAACAGGCAATAAAGATATCTATATTGGTTCTAAAGACTCTAAATTTAAAGCAAACTACTGTAAAGAAAATAATTCTACCTTTATAAAAACTTTTAGAATTATAGATATTACAGAAAATAATGCCCCCCAATACGACCAAAATGGCAATCTTACATCTTACGGTAATTCCTATAAAGTAACTTTAAAAGGAAATAATACTCCTGAAAAAACAGTCATCATCAATAATATACATAATATAACTCTTAAAAAAGATAATAATTATGAATTTGAATTTATGCTAAAAGAAAATGTTACCAACATCCAAGACGAAACTTCTTATATTTTCGAAAATTGTGAAATAGTAGAAATAAAAAAAACAAACAAAACTGATTTTAATCAAATAAATGAAACCATTAAGTAGAAAGGAGCCAAACATGCATAAAAAAATTCTAATCCCAATATCAGTCCTTATTTTCCTATCTCTTGCCTTAATTATTTACACTCCTAAGTTTAATACTGCCCAAACCATTTCTGCCACTTCTGCTACGCCCTTAAGTCAAGTATCATATAACTACGAACCAATTTCCACTTGGCAAAATAAAGAGGGTTATGGTGTTTCTGATGATGCAGTCGGAGTCCATACCATCGCGGTCCATGGCTTTAAAACTATCAATTCCATTCCATCTAACCTCAATGCATCTTCTTTACTTGAAATTACCCATAAACTTGGCCTTAAATTACTAACGAGTAGGGATATCAACCCTAAATATTTAAATATTTGGTCGACAGATATTAATAACACAAATTACAATGACTTTATAATTATACCATCTTTTCTTAGAATATCTACCAGTAATTACTATAATTTTAAATGCGCCGATTTTATTTATCCTCTAAATCAAAATTCCCAAAAAGACGAGTCCCAAGAACATGATAAATGCCTCGATGATACTAAAAATAAATTGAATATTGATTATGTTTTTGCCACCCAATACGCC
>CANOGG010000185.1 GCA_947565485.1 uncultured Mycoplasma sp.
AGTAATAATCACTCATTTAAAAAATTATTACTTAAACTATTTAAACAAAAATTTGGATGTTTCACTTTTTAGCGAATTTCTAAGTCATATCTTTCATCTCCCTTTAAATTTTATTCAAAATCGTAGTACTGGCGAAATAACTTCTCGTATCAGCGAACTAAGTGATATTAAAAACTTATTTGCCGAAATATTTACGAGTGTTATCCTAAACTCGGTTTTGATATTTGGTACGCTTATCGCTCTTTACTTTATAAGTCGTAAATTACTTTTTATTCTTTGTTTGGTAATTATAACTTATATCCTAACGGGCCTCATCTTCAACAAAGCTATTTACAAAAAAATTAAAATGAACATTGAAGCGACAACCGACTTCAACTCGAGCCTCATCGAAAATATTAGTATGAATACGAGTATTAAAAATTTACATCTTATTAAACCATTTCTTGCTAAATTAGAAAACAAATTAATAATTATGCTCAGAAACAATTTTAAGTTCACTAAATTTTTAAACTTCCACGAGTTTCTAAAAAATAGCATATCCGAAATTGGCTTATTTATAACTACAACTTGTGGCATTTATCTAATATCAAAAGGCGAACTCGAACTTCTTAATTTTATCACTTTTAATAGCTTAATTATCTATCTTTTTGACCCCATCAAGGCTATTTTAAGTTTACTACCAAAGTATAATTATCTAAAAGCTTCTTTTTCTAAAATAGGGGAATTCCTCAATATAAAAACAGAAGACTTAGATACGGGACTAAAAACCATGGAAAACCCCCATCTTAAAATCGAAAATTTAAGCTATTCCTACAATCTGATAACAAATATCTTAAAAGATGTTAACATGGAAATAAACTATGGTGATAAGGTATTCTTAAAAGGACCTAGTGGCAGTGGTAAAAGTACGTTATTTAAAATAATAACCAATACAATTAAAGAATATACTGGGATAGTAAGAGTTAATAATACGAGTGTAACCGACTATTCCCTTGTCACTATCCGTGAGAATATCCTATATGTCTCTCAAAATGAAAGCTTATTTACCGGCACTATCAAAGAAAATATCATGTGTTATCGTGATGTTCCCGAAAGTGTTTTCGAAAGCATCGTCGAAATATGTGATATCGAATCAATTGTTAAAAAACGACCTCATCGTTATGAAACAGTTATCAATGCCTCGCTAAATAACTTAAGTGGTGGTGAAAAACAAAGAATAATATTAGCCCGAGCGCTCCTAAAAAAAGCCCAGATAATTATATTAGATGAAGCCCTAAGCGAAGTTAATTTAAGCATGGAAAAAAGTATTGTTACGAAATTACTAGCGTATTTTAAAAACGAAACGATAATTTATGTGAGTCACAAAGACTTATCGTCCAGTTTTACTAAGACTATAAAGATTGGAGCCTAAAAACAATGATTATCAGCATATATCATAACAAAGAAGCATTTATCAAAGAAAAACCCCGAAAAACTTACTTTTTACTAATCTTTATCGTTCTAACGCTAATAATCATCTTAAAATTTACTTATAATACCAAAACTTATGATAACTACCGTACCAATGGAATTGTAACTTGCAACGAGGAGTGTTTGATAAAAACTTATATTCCAAGCACTCTAACGCCTGAGTTACTAAAACTAAATAATAAAAGCGTGACTTACAAAATCTTAACAAATGAAGTGATTACCGACGAAGCTAACTATGTCACATACCAAGCTCTCGCAATCAAAGTTGAATCTAAACTAAAAGACCAAGAAATCGTTACTCTCGACTTTTATTATAACAAACAAAGAATCATTGTCAAATTAAAAGACAAAATATTTTAAGGAAGGAAGTATAATTATGGAAAAAATTAATAACAATGAATTACTAGAATGTGTTGGAGGTTCTCTCTTTGGCTTTTGTGCCAATCTCTTAATTAGTGTTATCAACTTTGCGGGCGCTCTACGCTCTTTATGGAGAAGATAATGAACTTAACTAATAACGAACTCATGGCCATAACCGGTGGCCTATCAAAAACTATAATAGGAGGTATACTTACAGGAATTGTTTTTGTAGCATCTGTTATTTATGGCTACATTCATCCTAATAAGTGCAATTAATTATGAGAATCGAAAATAACGAATTAATGACCATTAATGGTGGAGCTATCACATCAGCTCTAATCACCAGCGTGGTGCGCTTTATTACCACAGTAATTGACTTTGGTAAAATGGTCGGCTCAAGCATCAGAAGGGGAATCTCTCGCGACTTTTGCTAAGAAAAAAGGGTTTTCATCTAACCCTTTTTTTGCTATAATTAAAAGGGTGTATATATGAAAAATAAAGGTTTTGCCTCAATTTATATTATCTATTCCTTTTTTCTTATCTTTATGATTACTTTAGCTACTGTTTTAATGGTTAATAATTACCAAAAAAAATTCTTAAATATTTTAAAAAATGAAATTAAAGAAGAACTCCAAACTAAAAATATTCCAACCAAACCTTAATTAGCCTAGGAATTACACGAATTTTGGAGTTAAAATGAGTATAAATTACTTGATATTAAAAAATAATGGTGATATACTATACAGTAGTAAATGAAGGGAGGGATTTGTAAATGACTAAAGTAGTAGTTCAAAATGGAAACGTTGATGGTGCCCTAAAAAAGTTTAAAGCAAAAGTAGCACGAAGCGGTGTCCCTTCTGAGTTAAAAAAGAGAAAGCATTACGAAAAACCTGGCGTTCGTCGAAGAAATGAAAAAAAAGAACAAATAAGGAATGCCAAAAAACATAGAAATAATTATTAAGGTGGAATAATTAAAATGAATGCAAAAATAGCTGAAGAATTAAAAAATGCCATGAAAAGTGGCGATAAGTTTCGTTTATCAGTCTTAAGAATGTTAAAAAGTGCTCTTCAATTAGAGAGTATCAATAAAAAACATGACTTAACTGATGACGAAGTCTTAAGTGTTATCAAGCGTAGTGTTAAAACTCGTAAAGATTCTCTTAGTGAATATCAAAAATATAATAAAACAGAAGAAGTAGCAAAGTTAAATCAAGAAATAGCTATTCTAAATGAATATTTACCTGCTGAAATGTCCGATTCTGAGGTCCAAGCTATTATTGATGAAGTATTTACTGCATTAAAACCTGAGGGCATGAAAGACATGGGT
>CANOGG010000186.1 GCA_947565485.1 uncultured Mycoplasma sp.
CTTCATGAGTTTATGAATTATCACGGGCCGATTTTGACTGATAGTGGAGGTTTTCAGGTGTTTTCACTTGCTAATCCAAAAGATATTTCCGAAGAGGGAGTTAAATTTAAAAATCATCTTAATGGTGATAGTTTATTTTTGACACCAGAGAAGTCAATTGGTATTCAAAATAAATTAGATAGTGATATAGCAATGAGTTTTGATGAGTGTCCACCAGCTAGTGCACCATATGATTATTTGAAGAATAGTATAGAGCGGACGATTAGATGGGCAAGGCGAGGAAAGAAAGTTCATAATAATCCTAATCAGATGCTTTTTGGAATAGTACAAGGCGGTGCTTATGAGGATTTAAGAAAGTATAGTGCTCTTGAGACAGTTAAGATTGGTTTTGATGGTTATGGTATTGGAGGGGTAGCAAATGATCATGAGTCGAAAGATGATATGTATGCAGCATTCTCGTATTCGACGAAGTATTTGCCAGAAGATAAACTTAGATATGCGATGGGAATAGGAGACCCGATAGATTTAGTAGAGGGAGTTATTAGAGGAGTTGATTTATTTGACTGTGTGTCGCCGACTAGACTTGCGAGACATGGACATGCCCATACAAGAGAAGGAAATATTAATATTCGAAATGCAAAATATAAAGAAGATTTTAAACCAATAAGCGAGTTTTGTGATTGTTATGCTTGTAAAAATTTTACGAAAGCGTATATTAGACATTTAATAGTATGTGAAGAGACTTTGGGAGCGAGGTTATTATCGATTCATAACATTAGATTTTTAACGAAGTTAATGGAAGATATTAGAAAGGCAATAAAGGAAGATAGAATGTTAGAGTTTAGGGAAGAATTTATTAAAAATTTTTATGGTGATAAAAAATGAGTAATGGAAAAGTGATATTTTTAAGTTTAGTTGTAATAATAGGGATGGTTGCTGTGCCGACTGGTTATAAGATATATAAGAATTATCAAAATAATTTAATCAAGGTAGTAGAAAAAGAGTTCTTGTATCAAGCGAATAATTGTTTTTATGAGGCTAAATGTCAGGATAAAACTATATATTTGCGAGATTTATACGATAAGGAGTATATCAAAGAAGAGATGACTAATCCTTTAAATAAGAAGTATTATAGTAAAGATTCATATATTAATTTAGAGACAGGAGAGATTAAGTTAGTGACATAATTTTTTTGTAAATGTGGTGTAAAAAAGATAAAAGGGGCTATATTTTAAGAAGAGACATTATATAATATTATATAGATAGAGGTAGGTCATGAAAAAAAGAATTATTAGTGCAATAGTTATGCTTATAATTGTAATACCAATTGTGTGGTATGGGGGTAAAATATTCCAAGTGGGAGTAAGCGTAGTAGGACTTTTGGCTTTAGGTGAGATTATGAATTTGAAAGTAAGTCATAAAGAAATACCAGGCCCGGTGAAGATACTTGGGATGATTTCTTTGCTTCTGATTATTTTAGCAGAGTATGATGGGTATTCGATAATGTTTGGAGTTACGTATCGTGGTTTAGCAATATTGTTACTCGTGATGCTGGGAATGTCATTGTTCTATAAAAAGGATGAGTATAGGGTGACGGATGCGTTAGTGTTAACGGGAGCAATATTACTTTTAGGAGTTTCGTTTAATGCGATGATTTTAGTTAGAATGCTTGATTTATATATGTTTTTAGATTTGATACTGATATTTATACTCACAGATACATTTGCTTTAGTAGGGGGAAAGCTCTTAGGTAAACATAAATTAATTGAGCATGTTAGTCCTAATAAAACGATTGAGGGAAGTGTTATAGGTTCAGTAGTAGGAACAGTTGGGGCCAGTTTATTTTTTCATTATTTGGTTAGTCCCCTAAATTGGAAGAAGGTTCTCGGAATATTTTTACTTTCAGTTATTGGCCAGATGGGAGATTTAATATTTAGTAAGATAAAAAGAGAGAATAAAATTAAAGATTTTAGTAATCTTATACCAGGACATGGGGGTATCTTAGATAGGCTTGATAGTACGATAGCAATTATGCTTGGTTATTTAATATTTTATGGATTATTTTAAAGGAGGAATTTTAGATGTGGTTTTTAACATTAATTGTTTTGATTTTAGTACTTGGAGTAATTATTTTAGTTCATGAGTTTGGACATTTTATTACTGCGAAAAAGGCAGGAGTACATATTTATGAGTTTTCAATAGGTATGGGGCCAGTTATAAGAACTTTTAAAGGGAAAGATAAGATTGATTATAATATTAGAGCTTTTCCAATTGGAGGATTTGTATCCATGGCTGGAGAAGTTTATGAAGATGATGACTCAAAGAAGATAAAAAAAGAAGACTTTATGTGTAATAAAAAATGGTGGCAGAGAGTCATTATTTTGGGGGCTGGTGTATTTAATAACTTTGTGCTCGCCATTGTAATATTGTTTGTCATGGCCCTTATTTGGGGTGGAACAACAATGGAGCCAAGAGTAGGTGAAGTAATAGCGGATTATCCAGTAAGTAAAGCAGGAATAGTAGCAGGAGACCTTATTGTTTCAGTTAACGGTCATAAAGTTAAGACTTGGGATCAGGCTCAGATATATTTAGTGATGAAGAGTAAGAATGATGTATATGAGATTGGTATTAAACATAAAGATGGGAAACAAGAAACTTATAAGCTTAGTCCGAAAGTTACGAAAACAGATGAGGGAAAAGAAGAAAGAGCTTTTGGTTTTAGAATAGATGTTCGAGAAGAGAGAGGATTCTTTAATAGTATTAAGTTTGCTTTTAAGAAGTTTGGCAGTTTAATTAGTACAATGTGGCTTACAGTAGCTAATTTGTTTACAGGAAAGATTGCTTTATCTAGCTTATCAGGACCAGTGGGGATTTATCAAGTAGTAGGCCAGAGTATCAGTGTTGGGTTACAGCAAGTTGTTTATTTAATAGCATTTTTAAGTATTAATGTCGGTTTGATTAATATTTTACCGATTCCAGCGTTTGATGGTGGAAGGATTTTATTCCTTATTATCGAGAAGATTAAGGGAAGTCCCGTAAATGCGAAGTTTGAGAATTGGTGTCATACAATATTCTTCTTGTTACTAATGCTTTTGATGATATATATTACAGTGTTTGATATTATTAGATTTTAGAAGAGATTTAGGGAAAAG
>CANOGG010000187.1 GCA_947565485.1 uncultured Mycoplasma sp.
TTATACTTCTATTATAGTTTGTCTTATTATTAAAGTCAAGAAAAATAACACAATTTTCGCCATTTAAAGAATTTATTTTTATTTAATGAGAAAATTATTGTTAGGTGATGTAGCATGAATTATGGGGAAAGATTGAAAGAATTACGGTTGGATAAAGGCTTAAGACAAGAAGATGTAGCGGAGGTTTTGAAAATTTCTCGGAGTACTTATAAAGACTATGAGGGACAAATTTCCATTATACCGATTAAGCATTTGATTAGACTCGCTGATTACTATCATGTTCCAGTTAATTATTTATTAGGATTTGTTAAAGAAAAGGCTTTCGGAGATGATTATAAAGTGGTTACTCCTAAAAAAGCGGGAGAAAGATTAGTGGATTTTCGAAAAACTGAAAAATTAAAGCAAGAGAGTTTGGCAAAACTTTTGAATACAACTTTTTCAAGTATCGCTTTTAATGAAAAAGGAAGAAATATTATTGCGACTTCATTTTTATATACCATATGTAAAGAGTATAAAGTAAGTGCCGATTATCTTTTGGGAAGAGTTGATGAGCCGATGTATTTGGAGGAAAAAATTAAATAAATTTTTAAAATTCTTAGAAGAAATATTCTTTGGTTTAGGGTTAGTCTAAAACACTTTGATGGTACTGCTTGGGTGTTCTTTGTGCATTCGAATGGCTACCTCGACAACAACGGCGTGAACAACACTAACTTTGGTGTGCGCCCAATATTCCTTTAGCACTTATAATTAGTGATTAAGATTGCTAGTTCGAAGAATTGGAATACAAGACTAGTCCTTAGAGTAAAACTCTTAAATATTTAATACTGATGTTGCTTGTTTAGAATAAGTAACTATGACAGTATTTTAGTATTATAAAAGTGTAATAATTAATTACAAAATGTAGTTAAATATTACACTTATTTTTTATTCATCTTTGATAAGCCAATCAATGATATTTAGAACTTTTATACCGTTATAGTCGTTATTTATAGTTGTATCCATGGTTAGAATTATTTTTTCATAATTATCAGAAATACTTTCTAAACTTCTTAGTTCGCGAGATTTTACTTCTTCATTTGTTAAAGATTGAGTTACTTGATAATATTTTATAGTATGAGGGTTTTCGGCAACAAAGTCTACTTCATAATCATTTGATTTGCCAATATTTACGCGATAGTCTCTTCTAAGTAATTCTAAATAAACAATATTTTCTAATAAGTGACCTTCATCAATATTTCTAAACCCTAGAATTATATTTCTTAGGCCAATATCAGCTATATAATATTTGCCTAAAGTTTTTAGTAGGGCTTTACTTTTAATATCTGTTCTTTCAGCTTTATACATGATAAAAGATTTCTCAAGCATATTTAGGTAATTATCAATGGTCGCGTGATTTGATTTTTCAACTATTTTGTTACTATTTAGATAATCAATAATTTTAGGAGATGAGATGGGACTACCAATATTACTTGCTAAATATTTTATGATATTTTCTAAAAGAGCGATATCTTTGATGTTATTACGGTCGATAATATCTTTTTTCACAATAGTATTATATATATCGTTTAAATATGATAAAACTAATTCATCATTATTTTTGATTAAAGTTATAGCGGGGAGACCACCATATTTTAAGTATTCGTAAAATTTAACATTTAAGTTTTCGTTATCATAATTATTGAATGTTAAATATTCTTTAAATGATAAGGGGTACATTTTGATTTCAATATATCTTCCTGATAAAAGAGTTGATAATTCACTTGATAGAAGATAGGCATTAGAACCAGTAATATAGATATCAATATCAAAGTCTACTTTAAAAGAGTTAACACTTTTTTCCCAGGATTCAATATTTTGAATTTCATCTAATAATAAGTATACTCTTTCTTTACCTATTTTTTCTTTAATATAATTATATAAGTCTTGGTAGTTTTTGATATTGTCATATATTCCAGACTCAAAATTGATATGAATTATATTTTCTTCTTTAATACCATTATTTAATAAATATTCTTTAAACATTAAAAGAAGAGTTGATTTGCCACTTCGTCGAACGCCAGTTACTACTTTTATAAATTCTGTATCTTTGGCGGCGACTATTTTTTTTAAATAATTCTCTCTTATTATCATAATTTATCACCAGATATATAATAACAAAAAAGCAGAAGTTTTGCAAGTGTATTAGCAAAACTTCTGCTTTTTTGGTTTTTTGCAAGTTAAACTCGGAGGCTTTTTAAATCTTCTTCTAAGATGGTTTTGATGATTTCGCGGTAAAAATTGTTAAATTCTTTTTCACTAATTTTAAGATTGTACAAGTCAATGATGAAACGACGATATTCACGGTCTTTATAGTTTAGGTTAACGACTTTACTGTCGACCATTTTTTCTAAATCAGTACTTGCTTCATCAAACATTTGGATAATTAGTTCGCCATCAAGTTTTTTGTCATTCTTGGTACAGTTCCAATTTTTACTATTTAAGAGGGTTTGATTTTTTTCTAAGAGTTTAGTAATATCGTTTAGATATTCAAAAAAACTAGGACGAGGTATTTTGGTGAGATGAGCTTTGATTTTTTGCCATGATTTTAGATATAAAATAATATCAATAATAAAGGTTAAACCATAAAGAATAAGAGAATTTAAGAGTATAGCACAGATGCCTAGGAGAATGATGATAAGACCAGTACTGATGATTATTTTAAATATTTCATTATCGTTTTCATTTTTTAAGCTCTTAGCATTACGCATATTGGTGGTTAGCTCACTTGCGATAATGTCTTGTTTCCATTTGTAGTAATAGCTATTTAGATCAGTTGGTAGTCCGTTATTAGTTAAGTCATATTCCATGTTTAAGAGTTCTTCTTCAATATTATTTAGTTCTTTTAATAGTTTATTTTTCGACATAATTCACTCGCCTCAAATTGAATAATAGCATACCATAATATTGGTCTCTTGTCAAACTTTTCGCGGTATTTTAGGGCTGTTGGACATTAAAAAAGCTTAATTACTAAGCTTTTCTTTAACTATGGCACCTACTTTAGACATATCAGCATTATTTATTTTAGCGTTTAATTCTTTCATAATGCGACCCTTGTCTTTCATGCCCTCAGGTTTTAATGCAGTAAATACTTCATCAATAATAGCTT
>CANOGG010000188.1 GCA_947565485.1 uncultured Mycoplasma sp.
GGGAAAAGGACTAGGTTTAAAGATAGGTGATAAAGATGGGGGAGGATATGCGAGATGGGCGACTGATAAAGAGATAAAAGCTGATTCAGGAATGGCTAGAGTTGACCCTAAAGCTAATACACTAGAGGCGGCAGGTATCCCTATTATTAATAATGGTAAAGAGATATGGGTAGATAATGGGGAGTATCATAATTTAGTTATTGGTTCCACTGGTTCTGGTAAAACACAGACGGTCGTTAAACCGATGGTTAATTTGCTGGCTAAAAAAGGCGAGTCAATGATTATTACGGACCCAAAGGGTGAGATATATAAGTATGCAGCGACAGCTTTAAAAGAGAGAGGCTATAAGATAATAGTTCTTAATTTTAGAGAGCCAAATCATGGTAATGCTTGGAATCCCCTTACTCTTCCTTATCGTTATTTTAAGAGTGGGAATACAGATAAGTCAACAGAGTTATTAGATGACGTGGCTTTAAATATTTTGTATGACCAATCAAAAAAGGGAGGAGATTCGGACTTCTGGGAGAAGAGTGCAGCCGATTATTTTTCAGGTTTAGCACTTGGTTTGTTTTATGATGCTCAGGAGAAAGAAGTCAATTTAAATAGTATAAACTTTATGAGTAGTATTGGGGAAGAGAGATATGCGACTAGTACTTATATTAAAGAATACTTTAATTTGAAAGGTCAAGAGTCAAGTCCTTATATATTTGCGTCAAATACGATTAATGCACCAAATGAGACGAAAGGTGGTATTTTGTCGACTTTTAGACAGAAGATAAGACTTTTTTCATCAAGAGAGAGTTTAAGTGAGATGCTTGCTTATAGTGATTTTGATATGCAGAGTATCGGTCGAGAGAAAACTGCGGTATTTATGATTATTCATGATGAGAAAAAGACATATCATTCCCTTATGACGATATTTATTAAACAGTGTTATGAAACTTTGATTGATGTTGCACAAGAGAGTGGGGGTAAATTGCCATTTAGAACGAATTTTATTTTGGATGAGTTTGCCAATATGCCACCTTTAAAAGATGTTGATTCAATGGTAAGTGCGGCCCGTTCAAGAGATATTAGATTTACATTTATTATTCAGAACTTTGCTCAATTAAATGATGTGTATGGAAAAGAAGTTGGCGAGATTATTAAAGGTAACTGTGGTAATTTAGTTTATCTTATTAGTACAGAACTTGCAGCCTTAGAAGAAATCTCTAAGATGTGTGGTGAGGTTAAGTCGAAAGAAAAAGATAAGACGGCATCAACACCACTAGTGACAGTCTCAGATTTGCAGAAACTTAAACTTTTTGAGGCAATTATAATTAGATTACGAAAAAATCCATTTAAGACGAAGTTGGAACCTGATTTTAAAATGAATTGGGGAATGAATAGAGAAGCGGCAGAGTATCCAAATAGAGAGATTAAAAAGATTGAATTATTTGATGTTAAAAAGTTTGTGACAGAAGAGAAAAGAAAACAAATGATGAATAACTTAGAAAATAAAGATAATTCAATGGGTAATCCTTTTAGTAACAATTTTGGTAATCCATTTATGCCTGGAGGAATGGGGGGAGGTTCACCTTTTGGTATGGGAGGGACGAGTCAGGCTTCTAGGTCTCAACCATTGGGGGGAGGACTCTTTGGAAACAGTTCAATGTTTGATAAGCCAATTAATAATCAAGGTGCCATGATGAATAGCTCTTTGGGTAATAACTCGATGTTTGACAAGCCACTTAATAGTTTATCAGATATGGATATAGATGCAATGATGAAAGATATTGATAGAAGATTAAAAGAGTTAGACGAAGAAGAGGCGAGACAAAAAGCTGAAGCTGAAAAAGATAAAATAGAACAGGATAAAAAAATTCAGAGTACGGATAGTTCTTTACCAGAATTGAAAGAAAATATAGTAAGTAATTTTGAATCACCTTTTATGAAGAAACAAGATGAGGTTCCAGGAGAAGAAAAAATAAGTAAAGAGATGGAAGAAGCAATTGGTTTTAATTTCGGTGATATCTTTAAAGCACCGATAGAGACATTAGAAGAAAAGAAAGAAGAAGTTTTAGTTCCACCAAAAGAGATACAAAAAGAGGAGAAAATAGAGGATGTTATGCCAGTAGAAGAGCAAAATGCCGAAGTAATTAAACCTAAGATAAATGTTGATGCGGATAGTATTATTGTGAATGATAATGTTATTACTGATGATGAGTTCTTTGATGATTTCTTTGGTGAGTAGTTTAAAGATACCTAGAAAGTTAGGTATTTTTTTGACTTTTGATAATTTTTTTAGTATAATAGACTGCCAGGAGCTGAGTTTATGAAAATTTTTGAATATGAGAAAGAAGTTAAACAGGATATAGGTAAAAAATTTTTGGTTTTATCGGATATTCATGTGGTAAGTGATAAGGATATTAAAAAAATAATAAATTTAAAAAAGACGATTTTAAGTCAGGTTACTAATTGTAGTTATGATGCAATTCTTTTGGTTGGTGATGTAATTGATGCGACTAATGTTCTTAGAAGTGATAGTAAAATTTATGGTGAGTTATTAAATTTGATAAAATTTTTAGGAGAAGTTGCGCCGACATATGTGGCTTTTGGGGCTCATGATATGTGTTATTTTGATAAAAGAAGAGAAAAAAATGAAGATATACCTTGGGTTCCTGATGTTCAGGTGTTTGAGGAAAGACTTAAAGATAAAATTAGTGGTTTTACTAATTTAAAAGTATTTAATAATGGGATGAGAGATATAGGTGATGGTTATACAATTAGTATTTTTAATCCGATATTAGATTATGATTTAGGGAAAAAAGATGGGGATGATAAGATACTTTTAAGTTCTGGTGGTTATGAATTTTTAAATAATTTAGATAGTTCACAAACTAATATTTTGTTATGTCATTATCCTAAGGTAGTGTTATCTTTATATAGGGAGGGCATACTTAATAATGTCGATGTTAGTGTATCGGGTCATACTCATAATGGGATGACACAGTTAAGGGTTTTTCCTATGGAAACATTGTTAAATATGATAGGTCAAAAAAATAGAGGAATTATTACACCATCTAAAAGTTTTAAATTTGATGATACAAAATACTTGAGGGGTAAAATTCAATTAAATGAGGAGCAAGATTTAATTATTAAT
>CANOGG010000189.1 GCA_947565485.1 uncultured Mycoplasma sp.
TGAATTGGAAGTTGATTATCAGGTGGATGAGATTACACCTAGGACAACATTAGAAGATGATACAACTTTAGAGATTATAGGGGCTTTATCTTTGCATCCAGGGGCAAATACGATTATTTTTAGAGTGAGAAGTAATGCGACAGGCTTAGAGAGAGACTATGTTTTTAGAATAGTTAGAAATTTAAAGGTTGATACTTTTAGTGAGGCAAAATCATATTCATATGAAGCGATAGAAAATGGTAATTATGTTGTAGAGCTTTGGGGCGCTAGTGGCGGAATAAATAGTGATGGTTATGGGCATCATGCAAAGGGTGCTTATACTAAAGGTACAATTTATTTAGATAAAGGAGAAATGTTGTACGTTTATGTTGGAGAGGCTGGTAAAGCATCATCTAAAAATGTTAGTTTTAATGGAGGCGGTTTTGGTGGAAATGGTGGTGATGCGCCAGGTGCTAGTGGCGGAGGTGCTACTGATATAAGACTTGTCGGAGGTAACTGGGATGATGATGCATCTTTACGTAGTAGAATAATGGTTGCTGGTGCTGGAGGTGGAATAGGGGTTGATGTTTATAGTTCAGCTGGTGAGGGAAGTTATGCTGGTGGTTTAACAGGTTATTCAGGTGGATATTATCCAGGACATAGTTATGTTAATCAAAATGGTAAAGGTGGAACACAAACAAGTGGAGGTTCGGCTGGTAATAATCATTTTAGTGCTTCTGGTACAGCTTATGCTGGAAGTTTTGGTGTTGGTGGTAATAATAGTACAAATTCAGATAGGGTAGGCGCTGCTGGCGGCGGAGGCGGCTATTATGGGGGCGGTGCTGGTGGTGGTACTAGAGGAGGCGGCTGTGGTCAAGGTGCTGGAGGTGGGTCCTCATTTATTTCAGGTCATGCCGGTTCGATTGCCATTACAGAGACAGGAACACCTAAGGTGAGTACTTATACAAAAATAGAAGATGCTATTCATTATAGTGGGAAACGATTTAGTAATACTCAAATGATAGATGGTTTAGGTTATGATTGGACGACAGTTAAAGATTCTCTTGAATTGATGCCTAATCCTGATGGCGGATATTATGAGAGTGGAGTAGGACATACAGGAAATGGGTATGCTAAGATTACTTATGTATATGACCATGTTGGAACAGGGCTTAAAACTCTTAATATTACAGGAGGGACTTTAGATAAAGATTTTGATAATAATACTTATGAATATAATTTACATATGGGGCCTACAGATGAGGAAATAATAATTGAGGCAGAGCCAGAGGAAGAATGGTCGATTGTGAGTGGGACAGGGAATTTTGTAGTTCCAAATGGCAATAGTATGTATATAATTTCAGTACTTAACTATGATGGAGAAGTTGTTAATTATGTTATTAATGTTTTAAGAGATAATAGTAATTATAAGTATTTAGATGGTATTAAAATAAATGGGGTACTTTTAGATGGTTTTAAAACAACTACAGAAGAATATGATATTGAATTAGACACAGGAGTAGATAATGTTAATATTGAGGCAATAAAACATTTATCAGGCCAGGTAATTGGTGGTGATGGAGAGGGTAATTTCTCATTTCTTGGAAATGAGTTGACAGTAAATTTATTAGTTAAGAGTGAAGATGGTTCGAATAATACTAATTATGTTTTACATTTTATAAGGAAGAGAACATCACAATTGAAGTATATTAAAACGCCTCATTTTTTAGGTTTTGCATCGGATAAGTTAAATTATACCATAGAGGTTTTAGATAGTATTTATACGATTAATGTAGAGACAGAAACATATTTTTAAGGAACGAAAGTGAAAATAGAGGGACATAAGTATTTAAGTGAAAAAGAGAATATTATTACAGTAATTTCGCATTTAGATGGGGTAGAAGATACGGTTTATAAAATAAAAGTTATAAAGAAGTCTGAGGTTGATAATCCAGTGACGAATATAGATTATACAGGAGAGCCGCAGGAGTTTATTGTGCCTTATTCAGGGTATTATGAAATTCAATTGTGGGGTGCTTCAGGAGGATATTCTTATTATAATGATTATGGTAAAGGGGGTTATACGAAAGGTAAAATTAAACTTTTAGCGGGGGAAAAGTTATATTTTTATTTAGGAGAGGCTGGTAAAACATCATCTAGGGACGTTAGTTTTAATGGTGGTGGTTCTGGAGGTCAAGCTAATAGTGGTAAATATGGTTCTAGTGGGGGAGGAGCTACAGATGTAAGACTTGTTGGCGGTTCTTGGACTGATGTTAGTTCACTTCGAAGTAGAATAATGGTTGCTAGTGCTGGTGGTGGTGGAACAGTTGAACCTTATAGTTCTTCTGGTCCATCTAGTTTTGGAGGAGGCCTTACAGGTTATGCTGGTGGTTATTATTATGGACATAGATTTGTGAATCAAAATGGTAAAGGGGGAACGCAAATAAGCGGAGGTGCAGCAGGTAATAATCATTATAGCGCTTATGGTGTAGCTTATGCGGGAAGTTTTGGAGTTGGTGGTAATAATGATACGGTATCGCAAGCATATGGCGCTGGTGGTGGTGGCGGAGGCTACTACGGTGGAGGTGCTGGAGGCGGCACGCAAAGTGGTGGCGGAGGTCAAGGTGGCGGAGGAGGTTCCTCTTACATTTCAGGTCATGCTGGTTCGATTGCGATTAATGAAAATGGGATACCTAAAGTAACAACTTTTACAGGGCTTGCTGATTCTTATCATTATAGTGAGAAAATATTTACAGAAACGAAAATGATAGATGGTCGAGGATATAATTGGACAACGAGTGTTGGTGATTTAACGCCGATGCCAAACCCTGATGGAGGATATTATGCTAATGGCAAAGGGCATGAGGGAAATGGGCGAGCAAAGATAACATTACTCTCGACACTCAGTGATAACAATTATTTGGAAGATATAGTTTTGGATGAGGGAGCAATAGCGCTTGATTTTCTCACAACGAAAGAAGATTATGTGTTGAATTTAGATGAGACACATAAGAAAATAAAGATAGAGGGTATTCCAAAAGATAAGAATGCGGAAGTAATAGGAAATGAAGAGATACCTCTGTCACCAGGAGAGACGAAGCATCGGATAATAGTAACAGCGACTGATGGAAGTGTGAGGACATATACGATAA
>CANOGG010000190.1 GCA_947565485.1 uncultured Mycoplasma sp.
ATACCAAAATTATATCTTTTAAATTTATCATAGTCAACATTTTATGCCTATATTACTCCCAATAATTTTTATAAAAAATCAACTATATTATCATTTATCCCCGTAATTAAAAGAAAAAAGAGACCATCAGCATCTCTCTTTGTTATACACATTATTTACAATATGCATTACATTTTTCTATATTTAAAATTCATCTCCCATTAAAAAATCAATCATATTCAAGTGTTTAATCCCATCTCTTGAAAAATCTCTTTCATCAAGTGAAATAATATATTTATCATAATTATCATTTATCGCTCTAAAAGCCCCAAATTCTCTATCTATACTATCCATAGATAACATATAAGTAACTTGAATATAACCTGTTCTTTTTTCTTTCTTAAAGACAAAATCTACTTCACCAGTCTTAGTCTTACCTACATCATACCCCCGACACACAAGCTCATTATATACCATATTTTCTAATATAAAATAATTTCTAAAATCATTATTATTATTCTTAATACAAGCAATGCCAAGGTCTGTAACATAATACTTATTAAGCGTTTTTAACACACACTTCCCATGAACATCATATCTATATATTTTCTTTAAAATCAAAGCTTTACACAAAGCATCAATATAAGTATATATAGTCTCTGTTGAAACCTTTTTATATTCTTTCTCTAAATATTTAAGAATATTTTCTGCACTAAGCTTACTTCCCATGGTATCAATCAAATACTGCAAAATCCTATCAAATAAAATCGTATCACTAAGATTTAATCTCTTGACAATATCTCTAAGTATTATCGAATCAAATACGCCATATAAATAATTTTTGATATCTTCTTCTCTTTCAAAATCACATCTATTGGGAAACCCACACATTTAGCATAATCCCAGAAATTATTCATATCATATGCCTCTTTCCATGTAAGTTCTATATACTCTTTATAAGTTAAAGGACTTATGTTAAAAAGCACATATCTCCCCGATAAAACAGTTGATAATTCATCTGATAACATCTTACTATTTGACCCTGTAATAAAAATACTAATGTTCTTTACTGAAGCTCTAAGCGAATTTACAATCACTTCAAAATTATCTACATTCTGAATCTCATCCAAAAAAAACATAATAAATTTTATCATCTCTTATTTTATCTTTTATATAACCATTTAACTTTTTATAATCTTTTAATTCTTCATTTTCCACAAATTCAAAATTTATATTTATTATATGATTATCATCTATCTCTCTCTTTTCTTTTAACTCTTGCATAATCTGTTCCAAAATAACAGACTTTCCACATCTTCTTATACCAACTAAGATTTTCACTAAATTAGAGTCATAAAAACCCCTTATTTTATCCAAATAATTCTCTCTAATTAACAAATCAAATCACCTCTAATATTATTACACGCTATTCCAAAAATAAAGTAAAGTTATTTCGTTTAAACAAAATAACTTTCCAAATCAATATAATTATTTCACTGCATCGAAATAATTTTCTAATCATCCATCATATCAATCATAATAAACTCCATATATATTCCACAATCTCATCCGCTTCCACCTGTCTAAGTGTCCTCCCAAGAACCATTCTCTTAACTCCCAAACGAACATTCCAAATCGCATCTTTTAAATGCATTCTTCGAATAATTCTCTCATTACCCTCACCTTTAAAATCTAAATATATATTCCACTCTTTCTCCAGTTCTCTTAATTCATACGCTATTTCTGGATAATCCTCGGGTATATATTTTAATTTCCTATTACTCATTAAAACCAATCCCTTTCCAATAACAGTATAACATACATCCCCCCAAAAAAACATAACTAATAAAAATTATTTTCTTACTCTTTTATACTCACTAACAAAATAACCATCCGTCATTCCTGCAATATAATCAACCACTATTCTCCCTACTTCATTATCCCTCTTATATTCTTCACTCATATTTTTAAGATATGAATAATTAATCGGCGAGTCTTCCTTATTTTTATCTACATCTCTAAAATAACTCTCAAATAATGTCTCAAACATCTCTCTTAACTGGACATTTTCCTCTTTTGTCATCGCTTTAAAATAAATATTCTGATAATTAAAATTTTTTAACTCTTCTATTGCCCGAAAAACATCATCACTAAGTATTATCTCATTCTTTCCATAACTATTATTAATAATATCTAAAATACAGGTATTAACAATTTCTCTTGTCGTCCCACCCAGTTTCTCGCGAACCTTTTTTGGAATATCCTCTCTACTTATCATATTAAGTCTTACCGCATCATCTATATCTCGTCCCAAATACGCAATTAAATCACTTACCCGAACCACGCATCCCTCAAGCGTCATAGGTTTCATCTCTCTTAAAATGTTTTTATCAAAATAACTCTTATGATATTCTTCCAAAAACTCTTCCTTACTTTTCAAACATGGCTTATACCTCCCTTGGGCTATCTCTCCATTATGACTAAGTATCGCATCTAACACCTGAACTGTTAAATTAAGTCCCTTTCCATAATTCTCCACGACCATAAAATTTCTTACACTCTGCACATTATGATTAAAATAACCTAAATCATGTCTTAAACAAATATCATTTAATATCGCCTCTCCTGCATGGCCAAAAGGAACATGTCCCGAATCATGTCCGAGTGAAGCCGCCTCAATCAAATCTTCATTTAAACCAAGCGTCCTTCCTATAGTTCTCGCTATTTTACTAACTAACTGCACATGTAACATTCTCTTTTGCACATGATCATGGGTATTATTTGCAAAAACTTGCGTCTTATCCTGATATCTAATAAACGAAAGCGAATAAATAATTTTATCTATATCTCGAAAAAAAGGTGGTCTAATATCTTCCTCCATCTCTCTTAAATAAATAGCTTCATCGTCTCTGCATGCCTTATCACTAAGATACAAGTTATGTTTTCTCATCTGTTCTTTAATTTTGTCCATCATCTACCATCTCCTATAATCTAATTGTATCAAAATATCCCTTAAAAATAAAGAAAATGCTCAAATTTTTCAAAAAAATAGCATTCATTACAGGATTCGACAAATTTCGCATGTTTCATGTGCTATACTAGAGTCATTTTCTTGTTAAAAAAAGGAAAAAAAT
>CANOGG010000191.1 GCA_947565485.1 uncultured Mycoplasma sp.
CCCTAAAAACACTAAAGGCATGGTTAAAAGGGGAGTTGTTGAAGTTATCTCTAAGGGTTCTATCATCAATTTAGAATCTTTAAACGAACACGATAATAACTATATCGCAAGTCTCTTAGACTTAGACTATTTATATCTCTTAACTTATGCCGATATTTCAACTGGCGAACTAAAGAGTCTTAGCATCCCCCACAACAAAGAAAAGCTTCTAAATGAAGTTTTACACTTAAACATTAAAGAACTAATCTTTGAAAACAATCAAGACCAAGAACTAATAAACTTACTTAAAAATAATTATAGTATCGAAATTTCTTTTAGTGACTCTTACCTAACCGATGGCTATACTAAACTAATTGAAAGTGTTACTGATGCCAAAGTAAAGCAAGGCTTAAGACATCTCTTATATTATTTAGTAGTCCGTGAACTAAAAGACTTAAGCCATATCAGTAGTGTCTCTATTGTAAATAAAAATGACTTTCTAGAAATGGACATTCATACTATCCGGAACTTAGAATTAACTGAAACGCTAAGACTAAAAGAACGAACCTATTCTTTGTTATGGCTCTTAGACAAAACCAAAACTGCGATGGGCTCTCGTAAACTAAAGTCCTGGCTTATTAATCCTCTTCGGGATATAACTGCTATTGAAAATCGCTATAATAAGATTGATACTCTTCGTGATAAATTTTTATTAAAAGACGAACTTCGCGACTTGCTATATGAAGTATACGATATTGAACGCTTATGTGCCAAAGTTTTATGTGGCAGTCTTAATGCCCGTGATGTTCTTCAAATAAAGAATTCTCTAAGCATTTTACCCCGTCTAAAAAGTATTATCACTGACTTGGGCTTTCCCTATCCCCTTAATACCCACCAAGAATTATTTAACTTACTAGAAAGTAGTATCTACGAAAATCCTCCTTTAAGTATTAAGGAAGGATTTCTAATTAAAGAAGGTTACAACCAAGAACTAGACGAACTAAAAAGTATTCGAAGTGGCGGTAAAGACTTTATCACCGAATTTGAATCTAAAATCAAAGAGAGTACGGGTATAAAAAACTTAAAAGTCGGCTTTAATCGTGTTTTTGGCTATTATATTGAAATATCTAAAGGCCAAGCTAGTTTTGTTACGGAAGACTTAGGTTGGGAACGTCGTCAAACTCTCGCGAACTGTGAACGTTTTATCTCGCCTGAACTAAAAGAAAAAGAGTCTTTAATATTGAATGCCGAAGAAAAAATCTTTGACCTCGAATACAATCTTTTCTGCGAAATTCGTGAAAGAATCAAAGATGAAATTCTAAGTTTAAAAGAAACCGCGGATATCATAAGTGAACTTGATACTTTATCTAGCCTTGCTGTCTGTGCCGATGGCTATAATCTTGTGCGGCCTACTCTTAATGAAACCGGCACTATCGAAATTATCGCTGGTCGTCATCCTGTAATTGAAAGTGTCTCAAAAAGTGCCTATGTTCCAAATGACGTTTTAATGCCTAAAGATACTGATATCCTACTTATCACCGGTCCCAACATGAGTGGTAAATCAACTTTTATGCGCGAACTTGCTATCATCACTATTATGGCTCAAATGGGTTCTTTTGTCCCTGCCAGTAGTGCTAATATTTCTGTTGTTGATAAAATTTTTACTCGTATTGGTGCGAGCGATGACTTAGTAAGTGGCGAATCAACTTTTATGGTCGAAATGAAAGAAGCTTGTAATGCTCTTGTAAATGCAACAACCAAAAGTCTAATTCTCTTTGATGAACTAGGGAGGGGAACTGCTACTTATGATGGTATGTCTATAGCTCGTGCCATACTCGAATATCTCGCCCAGAATATTAAATGTAAAACTCTTTTTTCCACGCACTATCATGAACTAACTAGCCTAGAAAATGATTTTTCCAATATCCAAAATGTTCACGTCGCCGCTAAAGAAGAGGGTAACATGATAACATTTCTCCATAAAGTTATGCCCGGACCTGCTGACAAAAGTTATGGTATTCATGTCGCAAGACTTGCTAAAATGCCAGAAGAACTTCTAACTCGTGCTGAAATAATTTTATCATCATACGAAAACAACTCTTCTAAAAGTGCTACCCTTGATAGTAGTATCCAACTAACCATGAATTTTGAACCGGAGAAAAAAGCTCCTGATGAACTTCGTGAGAAACTAAAAGCCATCGACCCACTTCATATGACACCTCTAGAAGCTATGAATACCTTATTCGAACTAAAGGAATTAGAAAAATGATAAGAGAATTAAGAATAGAAGATTATGAAGATGTAAAAGAAATATTTAATGAAGTACATAATTTACATTATAATGCTCGGCCAGATATTTATAAAGATGGCAACCCCCTACCAATAGAAATATTTCAAGATTTTATAAATAATAAAAAACAATTAAACTATGTATATGTTATTAATAACAAAGTAATAGGCATTTTAATCGCTAAAATTTTATATACAATGGAAAATTCTATATTAAAAGGCAAAAAGATTTGTTTTATTGATAGTATAGGAGTAAGAAAAGAAAACAGGCACAAAGGTGTAGGAAAAGAGTTATATAATAATTTAAAAAATGCAATATCTTCAAAAGGCTTTGATGCCATCGAATTAAATGTTTGGAGCTTTAACGAAAGTGCCATTAAGTTTTATGAGTCTCTAGGCATGACTATTAAAAATATGAAAATGGAAGAAAAAATATAATCATTGTGTGATTAGGAGATATAGCTTATAATAGAAAATTGGTGATATAAATGCATTATTATGAAATTATTAGATACGCATTTGAATTTTTAATGCATGAAAAAATAGATGAAGAAATCTGTCAGGAGTTTTTCTGTTTAACAAGTATTAAAGACAAAGATTTTCAAAAAGAAATAAAAAAATTTTCCACTTATTTTGAGTTATATATATTAAATAGACAAGGCATCTTATCAGAAAACATCAGAAATTATTAACTTTATTAGAAAAAACACTTATAAGTTATGCTCCTATTGCCAGTAAAATTTGAATTAGCTATACAAAAATCAGAAGAAGATATATTAATTGAAGAT
>CANOGG010000192.1 GCA_947565485.1 uncultured Mycoplasma sp.
GGAGAAATGTTAATAATAAGAAAGTTCGGAAGATGGTAATAAATGGGGAAAATGCCTTATTGTATGTGGATAAGTTAGGAGTTACACACATTGTTAAAAATAAGTGTCCGCATATGAAGTGTGGTTTGGTTTTGAATGAAGCCGAAGAGACATGGGATTGTTTATGTCATGGGTCAAGATTTTCACTTGATGGGAAAGTTATTGAGGGACCAGCTAATTTTGATATTAGTTTTAAGTGATGTATGAATATTTAGAGAAACGTGGGTTCTCTTTTTGTTTGGTGTTGTTTTATTTTTTTAATTATTAAAAGACTTTTGATTAAAAATTTGATATAATATGATTATGGATGAAAGGAAAAAAATAAATGGAGTATTTAATAACATTTATAGAGGGTTTAGCATCGTTTATATCACCATGTATTTTACCAGTTATTCCAGTTTATATTTCTTATTTTGGGACTAATGACAAAAGAGGAAAAATAGCGATTAAAAATTCTTTAGGTTTTGTTACAGGGTTCAGTTTAGTATTTGTAATGCTGGGAGTTTTCGCTGGGACTTTAGGGAAAATAGTACATGCATATGCTAATTATATTAATATAATTTTAGGATTGTTTTTAATTTTAATAGGTTTAAACTATATGGGAGTGATATTTGTTAAGTTTTTAAATAAAGCTAAGGAAATAAAGAAAAATAAAAAAGATTTAACGATATTCAGTTCGATATTTTTTGGAATTATATTTTCTCTTTCTTGGACACCATGCGTTGGAGCTTTTTTATCATCAGCATTAATTCTTGCTAGTACAACCGGAAGTGTTTTAAAGGGGGCTTTATTATTACTTTTGTATTCTTTAGGTTTGGCTATACCTTTTATAATTACAACTATTTTATTAGAAAAGCTAAAAAAGTCTTTTGATTTTATTAAAAAACATTACAATATTATTAATAAAGTAGCAGGAGGAATTTTAGTTATTAGTGGACTTTGGAATATTATAAATGGTATTATAGGAATAATAGGATAGGAGTTATTATGGATAAAAAAAGAATTGCCGTTATTGGAGAAATTATAGGTTTTATTGCTATTTTAGGGGGAATTACTTTTTTTTACTATTTCGGAGGAAAAGATAAAGTTAGTGAAGAAGAAGCTAGTAAAGTTGGGATTATAAAAGTAAATGATGAAAATTTTGAAAGAGAAGTTTTAAAGTCGAGTAAGACTGTGATTTTGGAATTTTCATCTAATATGTGTCCGCCATGTTTAACGATGGTGCCAACTTTAATAAGTATTGCTAAGAATAACCAGGAGGTTAAAGTTGTAACTTTAAATACAAGCGATGATGATGCACAAAAAACAGCTTTAAAATACCAGGTTGAGGCAACACCTACAATTATGATTTTAAAAAATGGTGAAGTAATTAAAACATTTATAGGTGCGACTAGTGAAGATGCTATTATGGCGGAAGTTAAATAGGAGGTTAAATGAAAGGAAGACATGTTATAATGATTATGGTTATAGTTATTGCTTTATCAATAGTTATAACTAATAAAGGAGTAGAAACATTAACTTGTACGACTAAGGGAGAGTTATATGAATTTCCGGCTGAGTCAAAATTAGTAATTAGTTTAAAAAATAAAGAAATAAGAGATATGGAGATAACAATTGATATAAAATTAGAAGGAGAAATGATGACTAAAAGAGATATATTAATGCAAAATATAGCAGCGCAAGGAAAATCAGAAGTAGAACCTACTAATGATGGTATTAGGATGACATCGGGAATGTCTGGTAGTTATTTTTCTAGTTTAGGGCTTTCTAAAGATACAAAATATAGTGAGCTTAAAGAGGTTTTGGAAGTGCAAGGGTTTACTTGTAAATAAAAGAGGTTTTTGGTTGGAAATAGAAGACTTTTCTTCAAAACTTTGGTACAATAGTTTTATAAGGGCTAGTAAAGACTTTAAGTTTTTACTAGCTTTTTTAGGAGTTGATTTTTGATGGTGATATTTTCTTGTACAAAGAAAGATTTTATGTTTTATGTCGAAAAGGAAGTTATTAGTAATAAAGTCTATTATGCTTATAAACAGGTAATGGGGAAAAAGTCAAAATTAAGTCAGATTAAGTCATGGGCTAATAGTTTACCTTTTATGGCAGAAATATTGGAAGATTTGCCAGATGATGTAGGGATTGCTATGGAATATGGGATACCACTTACTAGTAAAAGAGTAGATTTGATGATTAGTGGATATGATATGATGAGAAAACCGGTAGTGATGGTGGTGGAGTTAAAGCAGTGGGAGTATGCTTCGACAGTTCCAAATTTAGATGCGATTGTTAAGACTTTTATTGGAGATAGAGAAATCTGTTCACTTCATCCAGCTTATCAAGTTTTGGGTTATAAAGAGTTAATGGAGAATTATAATGTGAATATAAATGAGAAGAAGATTAGAGTTATACCAGTTGTTTATCTTCATAATTATGATTTGAGGGAAGATGATGATTTGTTTGATAATAAATATCGGCCTTATTATAAAAAAGTAGCAATGTTTGGGAGAAGAGATACAGAAGATTTTAAAGCGTTAGTTACAAATACTATAGCTTATGGGGATAGTTTGGAAGTGATGAAGTTAATTGAAGAGAGTGAGATAAAGCCGACTAAAAAGTTATTAGATGTGATGCATAATATGTTGGGGTCGAAAAAAGAGTTTACTTTACTGGATGAACAAAAAGAGATAGCAGAAGAGATAACAAGATTGGCAAGGCTTTGTTTTACAGAGAATAAGAAAAAAGTGGTTATTATTAATGGGGACCCTGGGACAGGGAAGTCAGTCTTGGCAATAAATGCTTTGAGTGAATTATTAAGTAAGGGTTTGATGGGCGCTTATGTTTCAAAAAATATGGCGCCAAGACATGTGTATAAAAACAAACTTATTCAGGGTAATGAAGAGGTTAGTGTGAATGAATTGTTTAAAGGGTCAGGTTTTTTCTTTCGGGATAATGATGATAAGTATGATTTTTTGTTGGTAGATGAGGCGCATAGATTGCAAGAAAAATCAGGGTTACATAAT
>CANOGG010000193.1 GCA_947565485.1 uncultured Mycoplasma sp.
CAACTTAAAATTTTAGAAAATTTTTAAAACTTACACATTTTTCTTGACAAACCCTCTTTTTTTTATTATAAGAATTAAATATGCAATTATATTTAGTTATATAAGAATTAATGAATGATTTTTTATAAGCTTCATAATTATGTTTTTTGACTTTTTTACTTTTTTTAATTTTATTTAGATTTTTATCTATATTTTCAAATAGTAAAATATGATAATTCCTACCCTTTTTACAAATTATTAGGTCTGATAATAACTCTAAAATCGTATAACTTTCTTCTAAGCTATAATTATCAATTTCTTTTAATTCAATGTGTTTTTCTTTTAGTAGTGTTTTTATTCCATCTATATATTTTTTATTAGATATAAAATTATTAATTATTATCTTATATATTTTCTCGACTAATATTTTATCATTGGAATTATAATTAAAAAAATAATCTTCTATTTGTTTGATGTTACTATTAAAAATTTCTTCAAGGACATACTCAGCTATTAATATATTTGGAAAAGTATCTCTAAATATTTCAACTAATCTATTTAATAGTTTTAAAAAGTCTTCAGCATTAAATTCATTTTCTAAATTAATCTTATACAATAAGGATTTTTCATTAATAGAGGATATAACATTTGAAAGACTATCATTTTTTATAAGTCTATAAACTGCTGGGTCTAAGTAATATTTATTTTTTAAAACTGAAACTCTTAATAAATCTTTTTTTGTTTCGAATATCATGTGTACTCCTTTCTATAAATTTTGAAAAATTAAAAAATGATATTTATAATAGTTTATTTCCTCCTCTCTATCATTCTTCTTAGTAAATCTTTTGCACTATTACTTATTGGAGTATTTTAATTAAAAAGCGTATCATATTAATAGGTAAAGTTGGTGATACGTTTGAGATTAAATGAGATATTTGGCAATAATGTAAAATATTTTCGTTTTAGAAAAAAGTTTACTCAAGAAAAACTTGCAGAACTAACTGATACAAGTGTTACTTACATAAGCCAATTAGAACTAGGTCATCATACTCCTTCTTTTGATAAATTAGAGTTATTATCTAAGGCATTAGATATTGAACCATTTGAATTGTATGTCAAAAGAGATATTAAGAAACTTCCACCAAGAGTGGATATGACTTATTTTGAATAACAGATTCTGTTATTCTTTTTAATTATAACACATATTTTACATTTTGTTGCAAAAAAGTTACGTATATTAATCAAAGCGTAAAATTTACCTAATATAATGAGAAAATTAGTTTAGGTGGTAAAAATGTATTTTAATAATTTAAAGAAATTAAGAAATGATAAAGAATATACTCAAGAATTTGTAGCTAAAGAACTAAATACTAATCGTTCTACTTATAATAGTTGGGAACGAGGAATTGTAATGCTTCCTATTGAGATAGCTGATAAAATATCTTTGCTTTATAATGTTAAACTATCTTATGTTTTAGGGATTAAAGAATATTTAAGATTAGATTTTAAAATCAAAAAAATTGATTATGATTTTTTGTTACACAATCTACAAAAATTAAAAAAAGATAATAATCAAACATATAAAGATATTGGGAAATTTTTAAATTGCGCTGGCGCTACTTGTCAGAGATATTTTAATGGAGTATTTAAAATTCCAATGGATAGACTAGTTTTACTATCACAATTTTATAAAATAGATATCGATGTATTATGTGGCAAAGTTCCTGGCAATATATAAATTCGTATCAACTTTTATTAATATAAATATTATATTTTTACAAATACATTATGATTAGATATTTTATTCTTTATTTAAGAAAATTGTTACAAAGAATTATTTTTTTTGTTTTGGAAATGTTCTTTTTTTCAGGGCTTAACCATAGATTTTAAGGGGTGATATCAGGTCTGTGAAAAGGAAACATTTTGATTATATTTTATTTATTTCGGTAGTCGCGATTTGTCTTTTTGGAGTAATAATGATTTTTTCTGCAAGTTCTATTTGGGCGGAGTTTAAATTTCATGATGCCTTTAAATATGTGAAGCATCAAGGCCTGTTCTTAGGAGTGGGTATTATAATATTATTATATATGTCGAAAATAGATTTGAATTTTTTAAAAAGAAGGGCTAATTTAATTTTAGGAATATGTGTATTACTCTTAGTTTTAGTTTTGATACCAGGAATTGGGTCGGTTAGAAATGGGTCAAGAAGTTGGTTTGGTATTGGGGGCTTAGGAATTCAGCCAAGTGAATTTGCGAAGATTGGACTAATTATTTTTACCGCGAAATATTTGGAGAGAAATCAGAAAAATATGAAAGATGTAAAGAAAGGTGCCCTACCGATTTTTTTGGTCATTGGTGTTTTTTTCTTGCTTATTATGTTAGAACCAGATTTTGGAACAGCTATGGTTATTGCTCTTACGATTGTGTGTTTGATTTTTGTTTCAGGACTTAAAATATCATTCTTTGTTAAGCTTGGATTACTCGGAGTGCTAGGAATTGTCGCCCTTATTATAGCGGCGCCCTACCGAATGGCGCGGATTGTTTCTTTCCTAAACCCATGGAGTGACCCATTAGGGGCGGGATATCAGATTATTCAGAGTTTATATGCGATTGGGCCAGGTGGTTTGTTAGGGCAAGGATTTGGAAAATCGCGACAGAAACATTTTTATTTACCAGAACCACAGACAGATTTTATCTTTTCAATTATTAGTGAAGAATTTGGCTTTTTGGGGGTAATTATTGTTTGTTTTTTCTTTTTTATAATTTTTTATAGGATGTTAAAAATAGCAATGGGTTCAAGTGATTTATTTAGGAAATATTTGGCTTTTGGTTTGGCTTTTGGAATATTTATTCAGGCAAGTTTAAATTTAGCAGTGGTAGTTGGTTTAATTCCAGTAACGGGGGTTACTCTCCCCTTTTTATCTTATGGAGGTTCGTCATTATTAGTTAGCATGGTTAGTGTGGGACTTGTTTTGAATATAAGTAGAAAGTAACCCTTTAACCAATTTTTGCAGAAAAATGGACCTAAAAATTATCTCTAAGACGAGGAAATTATTTGAATAC
>CANOGG010000194.1 GCA_947565485.1 uncultured Mycoplasma sp.
AGATTTATGCTGAATATAATTTTAGGCCATCACCCGTTATTTAATACACAGCGATTTTTTATAGAAATGGAGGATTTTTTTAATATGAAGAATAGTGGGAGAAAGATAATAGGTTTTGTGGGAGTGCTTGGAGTATTGGCGCTTTGTGGGATTGGACTCTTTAAGTTAGAGAATTATGAGAAAGTATATTATACAAGGGTTGATAATAGAAGAATAGAGAAGTTAGATACTAAAGATGAGATGAAGTATCAGTATACTTTAGAAAGTTATAGTGAGAACGGTTTTAAGAAAACGTTAAAGTTTAAAACAGTAAGAGAATTAAAAGAGGGGTATTTAAAGTTGGTAGTGCGGTCTTTGGGAGTACATTCGTGGGAGGAAGTAAAGTTTAGAGAGTTACCAGATGTAGTGCAAAAAAAGTATAAGTAGCAAGTCATGATGATTTGTTTTTTTCTTGTTTTTTATGGTTAGACATGGTAAACTTAATTTGAAAGTTGGCGAAGTTAAGAAATGAAAAAGAAATGGTGGAAATGTTTTTTTTTGGTAGTTTTGGGAGGAGCTTTGATTTTAGGATATAGTATTAGAAATAAAAAAGCAGTAGTGGAAGTTATTCGAGAAGTTAATTATACAGAGAAAAGGGGATATCCAAAAGAAGTCTTAGGAGTGCCGGTAAATGTTGAGTTAATTGATATAGGAAAAGCAAGACCAGGGGTTAAGAGGAAAATTAAGTATGTGGTTATTCATGAGACAGATAATTATAAGCAAGGTGTTGGGGCGAAAAATCATGCGATATTTTTAAAAAGTAATAATACAAGTACGACTTCTTGGCATTATACGGTGGATGATAAAGAGATTTATCAGCATGTGCCAGATAATGAGATTGCCCACCATGTTGGAGATAAAGCAGGAAATTATTTTGGAATTGGGATTGAGTTGTGTGTGAATAGGGATGGTGATTTTGAGAAAACTTATGATAATGCGGCAAAGTTAGTTGCTTATTTGCTTAAAGAATATGACCTAGATATAACAAGTATTAAGATGCATCATCATTTTATTGATAAGGATTGTCCAAATAAGATTATGAAGAGTAATCGTTTTTTAGAGTTTAGAAAAAGAGTTTTAGGATATATTACAGAAGTGTAACACACGAGTGATTATTTTTATGATATACTAATTATAGGAGGTAGAACCTAGTTATGAGTTATTTAATACCAATTAAATATGCAATTTTGATATTTCCAGTCGTGGCTTTTTTGTTTACTTTACCATTTATTATTAGTCAGTATCATAAGTTTGGGTCAGTTTCGTTATTTAAGTCGATAGTGATATATCTTTTTGTGTTTTATTTAATAAGTGCTTATTTTTTGGTTATTTTACCTCTTCCAAAGATTAGTGAAGTAGCTAAACTTACAACGCCTAGAGTGCAGTTAGTGCCATTTAAGTTTATTAGTGACTTTATAAGAGAGTCATCATTTAAGATTGGAGATATTACAACTTATTTAAAAGTTATCAAAGAGTCAAGTTTTTATGTGCCACTTTTTAATGTGTTTTTAACGATGCCGTTTGGGTTGATGCTTAGATATTATTTTAAGTTTAATTTAAAGCAGACTTGTCTTTATACGTTTTTTCTTAGTTTATTTTTTGAATTGACACAACTTAGTGGGTTATATTTTTTGTATCCTAGAGGTTATAGGCTGTTTGATGTGGATGATTTGATTTTAAATACTTTAGGTGGATTGATAGGATATGGGTGTTTACAGCCGGTTAAAAAGATAATTCCGGGGATTGATGAAGTAAATAAGAATGCTTTAGAGAAAGGTAGGGTTATTAGTGGTTTTAGAAGAAGTGTAGCTGCTTTTTTAGATGGAGTGATAGTTTTAATTATAGAAGGAGGAATGGTATTAATATTTAGAGATACGTTTCTTTTAAATGTAGTGGTATTGATAGTTTATTATATGGGAGTGCCATTTGTCCTTGGTGGGAGTACGATAGGAGAGAGGTTTCTTAATATTCAGATAAGAGATTATAATAATGAGATTAATTATGGGCGGTTATTTTGGAGGAAAATGCTATTCATGATTATTTATATTGGGGGACCATTAGGACTTATTTATGTGATGGAAAATGTAAGAAGTAATGGAATGTTAGAATTAGGGGGATTAGTTCTTTTAATGGGTTATTTTTTACTTTATGGAGTGTCTTTAATAAAATATATATTTACGAGTAAAGATTTGTTTTATGAAAAAATTAGTAAGACTAGGAGAGTTAGTACATTAAATTTTTGAGGAAAAATAAAACTTTCTAAGTTTGAAACCTAGAAAGTTTGGGATACTTGTTTTGTTATCCTTTAAGTTGTAATATTTTCTTTTTAGATAGACCAGTTATTTTCATAATAGTAGGTATATCCATGATTCTGTCAAGTCTTATGAGAACCAGTTTCATATTACCATCATCTATCACTTTGTTAGTTAACCGATTTTTAGGTATGTAACTGTTAACAAGATTATCATTAATATTTCGAAAATTACCTGATAAACAATTAAGACATGTGACTTTCTTCATATCTTTGTATAATATTTTATCAAAACATTTAAGCTGATTAATAAAAGCATCACAAGAATAGCTAAAACTCTTATTATATTCTTCTTTTCCAAAACTGGTATAAGCCCCAAGCAAAATAATTTCACCATTGTCAAGGGTACATCTAATGTCGGCATACATATCTGCAGTACTCATATTCTTGGTGGGAATTAAAGCTTGATAAGCAATATCGGTAAAGGCAAATCTAAAAGATTTGCCTATAAACTTATAATAAGAGTTTATAAAATCTTCTAAGGCTGGCTTAAATTTAAAGAATAACTTTAAATATCTATTGTAAATAGTGCCTTTAAATAAATTGTTAATGATTATTTCCTCCTTTCTTTTGATTTTTTTCCTTTTTTTAACAAGAAAATGACTCTAGTATAGCACATGAAACATGC
>CANOGG010000195.1 GCA_947565485.1 uncultured Mycoplasma sp.
GTTACATGATTTAGCCTTTAAAAAAGAAGAAATTTTTCAAAAAAGTATTAAAGAGCATTCAAATAAACGAAATAAATTAAAAATAAATTTATTTATTGAAATGATTTTATGCCTATTAATTTTAATCCCTATTATTCCAACCCTTCCTATTTTTATAGTTATTATCATTTCTATTTGGAAAACAGAAAAAAAGATTAAAGACTTAACAGACTGTAATGCCATAAATCACGATATAATCGAATGTGGAAATGAAATAAATACTCGAATAAGTAACTACACAAATATACTTTTTGAACGCACATTCGCAACAGAATTTAAAAAAATTGCTAATAAGAGAGGTAAAGATATTCAAGTTACTAATTATAATGACTTAAATAATAAAATAACAAAAGCCAACGATTATATTAATATGTTATTTGACAATCAAATAAAAATAGGTGACATTCCCGAAGAATATCAAAACTTAATCGAACTTATTCTCGAACATGAACTGAATTTACCAGGAGAAAAATTAGACGTTTTACTAGCAAAAGCTAAAGAAAAAATCACAAAAGAAAGGAATAGTAGAAATTTAAGCCTATGATTTTGAAATTTTTAAGTTGCAAATATAGGCTAATATCTGATATAATAAGCTATAGGTGGAGTACATGAAAAAAGTTAATAATGTTATGGAAATTTTTAATGAGTTAGAATCAATTGAAAATGGATGGATGGATTTAGAAAAAAACATCTACAAAAATGTTGAGAAAGGTTTTAAGAAAAAGTATGTCTTATCAAGTCCTGAAGAAGTTCTTGAAAATAAAGTTGGAACTTGTTTTGACTTAGTAGAACTAGAACGAAGCTTCTTTAAAAACTTAGACTTAAAATATAATGCATATTTTATGATATATTATGAAGGTAAGAAAGTTTATACTCATACTTTCATTGTCTATGAAGAAGCTGAGAAATTCTATTGGTTTGAATATGCTTGGATTCTCGACCAAGGTATTCACGAATTTATGAGTCTTTATGATCTCTTAACCTGTGTTCGTGATAAATTTAAAAAACACAATAATTTAAAATTTATGGATTTAGACTACTTATGTGTTTATAAATACAAAAAGCCTAAATTCCATATCGGTCTCAAAGATTTTTACAAACACTGCGAAAGTGGCGAAAATGTTATCATCTAGCTCTTGCTAGAACTATACATTTATGCTATACTAAAAAGCGTAAAGCAATAATTAAAAGACATGATTTATAAAAATATTATTTTGATAGAGAGTTAATGATTGGTGGAACATTAATAAATAATTTTATAAATTACTCCTTTTAAAGCGGAACTAATCATTCCCGCCTAAGTCCCGTTAAAGACTAATTAAGTAATACAAAGGATGGTACCGCAAGACATTGCTCCTTGATGAGTTATGTGCGGTTTTTTTAATTTAAGGAGGAACATACCATGATAAATATTAAAGAAAATAACGAACTTAACACTTTAAACCACAGTTGTGCCCATTTAATGGCCCAAGCTGTCAAACACTTATATCCCCATGCCTTATTCTGGGTTGGACCTGTTATCGACGATGGTTTCTATTATGACATCGATTTAGGTGACATCACTCTAACAATGGATGACATTCCTGCGATTGAACGCGAAATGAAAAAACTATCCAAAGATGGCAAAAGAATAGTTCGTGAGGAAATAACCAAAAAAGAGGCTTTAGAAAAATTTCATAATGACCCTTATAAAATTGATTTGATTTCAAGGATGAATGAAGAAGACACCGTCATATCTTGCTATACCCAAGGTGATTTTACTGACCTTTGTCGTGGTCCTCACGTCGCCTCTACCAAAGAACTAAAAAACTTTAAACTTTTAAAGGTAAGCGGTGCTTACTGGAAAGGTGACGCTAGTAATCATATGCTTCAAAGAATTTATGGCATTTGTTTTAAAACACCTGAAGAATTAGAAGCTCATTTACAAGAACTAGAAGAAGCCAAACTTCGTGACCACCGTAAACTTGGTAAAGACTTAGGCATATTCATGACCTCTGACCTCGTAGGAAAAGGACTTCCCATGTATTTACCAAATGGCTATATAATTTGGGAAGAACTAGAAAACTACATCAAAGGTAAAGAAAAAAAACTCGGCTACAACCATGTTTTAACCCCACCACTCGGCAATGTCGAATTATATAAAACTAGTGGTCACTGGGAACACTACCAAGAGAATATGTTTCCTAAAATGGAAGTAGAGGGTGAGGAGTTTGTTTTACGTCCTATGAATTGTCCTCATCACATGATGATTTATGCTAATGCGATTCACTCTTACCGCGATTTGCCTATCCGTATTGGCGAAATAGCTCGCGATTGCCGTTTTGAAGCCAGTGGTGCTCTAAAAGGTATTGAACGCGTTCGTACATTCTGTCAAAATGATGCTCACCTTTTTGTTACACCTGAACAAATAAAAGAAGAATTTTCTACCGTCGTTAATCTCATCTTAGAAGTTTATAATGAGTTAAATATTAAAGACTATAGCTTTGAATTATCTCTCCGTGACCCTGAGGACAAAGTAAAATATTATCCTGATGATGAAATGTGGGATAATGCTGAGAATACTCTTCGGCATGTTTTAAATGATATTGGTATTGACTATATTGAAAAAATTGGCGAAGCAGCCTTTTATGGCCCAAAACTTGATGTCCAAGTAAAACCTGCGATCGGTAATGCTTATACTCTATCTACTTGCCAATTAGACTTCTGTCTTCCTATGAAATTTAACTTAAACTACGTTGATAAAGATGGTCAAAAAAAGACTCCTGTTGTCTTACACCGGGCCATATTTGGTAGTCTAGACCGTTTCATCGCTTATTACTTAGAAGAAACTAAAGGTCTTCTACCACTTTGGTTATCACCAGTTGGTATAAATATCATCCCTGTAAATAATGAGTATCACTTAGAATATGCGACATATT
>CANOGG010000196.1 GCA_947565485.1 uncultured Mycoplasma sp.
GTTTCATATAGTTTATACTGCTCCCCCAAAACAAATTCAGGAGCTCCAAGAACATAAGACGCATCACTAAAATTGACTCCACTATACTTAAATTCTGATGAAAAACCAAAAACTGAATTGGCAGTTTTCCTACTTCCATCGACAAAATACTCTTTTAAAGCCATAATCGTCGAATTATCACTATCCTGATTAATCACAAAATCACTGATAAGTATCTTAAGCGCCATATCACTATCTTGATAATTATCCAACTTTTGATACTTATCTACTTTCATTGTCCCATCTGTAATTGTCCCTGTCTTATCAACACAAAGCACATCTACTCGCGCCAGTGTCTCTATTGATTTCATATCATGTAAAAGCACTTTACTTTTAGCAAGCCTCATCGAACTAATCGCTAAAGTCACACTAGCAAGCAAAAACAAACCCTCTGGTATCATTCCAATTACTGATGCGACCATTGCTTTAATACTAACTCTTAAAGTCTCCCCCCCTAAAACAAACTGCTGAAAAAACAAAGTAAGACCAATCGGAATAATAACTATTCCTGCTAACTTAATTATTTTATTTAAAGATCTAATAATCTCTGATTGTTCCTGAGTCTTTATCTCTTTTGCTTGCAAAGTAAGTTTTGAAATATAAGAATCAGCTCCCACTTTCGTAAGTTTCGCATAACACTTTCCTGACACAATAAAACTTCCTGATAATAACTCATCATTTTCTTTTTTAGTAATCTCATCAGCTTCCCCCGTAAGCAAAGACTCATTCACACAAACCTGTCCTGAAATAACCACGGCATCTGCACATATCTGATTCCCACTACTAAATATAACGACATCATCTATTACTAAATTCTGTATTGGAACTTCTTTTTCTATTCCCTCTCTTACTACTCTTGCCGTCGGCTCATTTAACATCATAAGCTTATCTATTACCCTCTTTGACCTAATCTCCTGAACTATTCCAATAAGTGTATTAGCAATGATAATCGGCAAAAAAGTCAAATCCCGAAACGACCCCACTAATATCAGCAATATCGCAATTATCAAAAAAACCAAGTTAAAATAAGTACAAATATTACCTTTAACTATTTCTTTAACTGTCTTTGATGGCGCTGTTATCGGTATATTACTCTTACCTGCCATCATAAGCTCTTTTACTCGTTCTTCACTTAAACCATCTAAATCATTAACTTTTTTTTTCATATTAAACCACCTTTTTTATAAACAATTTATCTAAAAACCATTATAACACACTTACTTACATTTAAAAAGCTTATTTTTCTTACGCTTTTGTAATTAAATAAGCTTAACTAAACAAATATATTTTCTACCATCTTTATATACTCATTAATTAAATTACTAGTTTTACTCTCCATTGTAACTTTTCTAACCATCTTTATATTATCAGTAATAATATTATCCACTCTTAAATCAATCATCCGTCTTACAATATCTTCACTATTAACTGTCCAAGCATAAATCTCTTTCCCAACTTTATGAATTCTCTTAACCAATCCTGAACTAATATTACTTGCCTCGACACTAAAATTATCCGCTTTATCAAATCTCAAAATATCCCCATAACATATACTCATCACATAAAGTGTTGGCATATTTTTATCTATTTTTTTAACATTTTCCAAAACACTATATACTTGAGATGCTAAAACTACCTCACCTTTATAATCATATTCATTTATGATATCGATAACTTTCTTCTCAAAATCAACCTCATGACCTGTCGGCTTTAACTCAATATTTAAGCTAACGTTATTCTCTTTTGCCCAATCTACTACTTCTCTTAAAGTCGGCATCACTTCATTCTTAAAATCTTTCCCAAAATAACTTCCCACATCCAATTCTTTTATCTCATCATAAGTCATTTCATATATATTTTTATTCACTCCGGCTGTTCTCGTCAAATTAATATCATGCGAAACCACAATCTCGCCATCAAGTGTCTGTTGGACATCAAGTTCTATCCAATCAGCATCTTGTTCCTTCGCCCCTCTAAAAGCACTCATCGTATTCTCAGGGTAACTAACTGATGCTCCTCGGTGGGCTGTTATCTCTAAATTCCTAATATACTCGATATTTAAGTTATACTTCCCCTTATATATCCCATACGTAAACCCCACTCCAATTACAAAAGCAACCACACATAAAAGAACAACCCCTCTCTTCAATTTTTTATTTAATCTTATACTCTTATCACTAACCTTTATTTTTCTATCAATTATCTTTTCATCAATTTTCTCTTTATGCAAATAATATAACGAACTAACTCCTGCATAACTAATCGGTGTCACAAGTAACACATACACCATAAATGATATTGCAATAAAAATCCAAATAATAGTAGCAATAATACTTTTCAAAATTACAATATCACCCAATAACTTATTAAATGTAAAAATCAAAAATATCCCCAAAAATATAAACAGCATATATACAATTAAAGTACAAAACTGAATCAACAATAACATCACTAAATCTTTCACATGATTTTTATGACTCAAAACTATACTCTTCTTCCGTGCCTCCCTAAAACTTACTTCCTCTAAAATAAAATAATGTAATGCATAAATCCACCGCAAAAAAAGATATAACAAAAACAAAATAAGAAACCAAAATATCCCTAATACCACTATATTCTGATTAATAAATTCTGCAATAAACTCAGGTATCTTAATCGTCGAAATAAAACTTGGTGCAATCCCAACATTTAAAAAAGGTATAATAAACAGTGTTAAAAAAGCAAGAACTATATTCCGTACTTTAAAACAACTCTTACACTTAATCAAAGACTCTCGAATCGCATCAATTACTTTTATCTTTCGCTTATGATATGACTCATTTAAAATAATAATAATTGTTGTTATATCAAACATCGTATAAACCATCATCAAAAGCACCAAAATCAATAATAGAATAATCG
>CANOGG010000197.1 GCA_947565485.1 uncultured Mycoplasma sp.
TACTAATATACAGTATAAAATGAAAATAACAGTAACGACTAAGAAACTTTTTTTGTGGAATATTTTTTTTATTTCGCCTTTAATTAAATTAATCATGGATAGCCTCCTCTTTAGTTAGATATATTTCTTCGAGACTAATATCTTCTTTTTTTACTTCGTATAAAATGATATCTTGGGTTATTAATTCTTTGATAAATAAGGATATTTGGTCTTCACTTTTGATGGTATAAAAATAGTTATAGTCGATAATAGTAATATCTTTTAGTTTTTTTAGCTTAGTGGTGTTATTCGTTTTTAGAATATATTTGTTGTGGTCGTTTTCTTTTATTTTAGACATGCTGGTACTTTCAATAATATGGCCATGACTTAAGATGCAGACTTTATTACAGAAAGTTTCTAGTTCACTTAAATTATGACTGGATATTAAAATACCGACACCTTTTTTAGAGAGTTTTAGTAAAAGTTCGCGGAGTTCTTTGATGCCAGCAGGGTCAAGACCATTAGTTGGTTCATCAAGAATTAAAAGATTGGGTGAGTTAATAAGGGCTAGCGCAATGCCTAAGCGTTCCCGCATACCAAGAGAATATTTGCTAACAGAGTCATAGATGTTTGGTTCAAGACCGGCGAGTTCTATTACTTCCATTATTTTTTCAGGTGGAATATCTTTATAGAAAGAAGCACGTAATAAAAGATTTTCGTAGCCAGTTAGATACATGTAGACATCTGGTGATTCAACAATAGAGCCAACACGCACGATAGCTTTTTCAAAATCACGTTTAATATTATAGTTATTAATAGTTATAAGCCCAGAGGTTGGGTTTTGGAGGCCTAAAAGGCATTTGATAGTCGTAGTTTTACCAGAGCCATTAGCACCAATGAAAGCTAAAATGTCGCCAGGATTAATTTCAAAACTGACATCTTTTAAGATTTCTTTTTTACCATATTTTTTAGAGAGATTTTCGACTTTTAAAATACACATATATTTTTCCTTTCATGAAAGAGAACTTATTTTTTAGAGAACGGGCCCTCTTCACTTATATACTTTAGACTAAAATTTTAAAAAGGTCAACAAAAACAGTTCGACAAAATTCGACACGAACAATTATTTGAGGAGTTTCCGAGCTGGAGGAGATGCAAAATTAGCAAAATTATTCAAGTATTGGTAGAGGAAATAAGCTTTATCAAGATTATTTGTAAATATTAAATCAACAAATTCAAAGGCTTCTCGTAAATTGATGATGTGATAATTGGGTTTACGGGGATTAGTGCGGAAGTTTTTTAATTTATCATTTAGAAAATCTTCATCGAGATAAGGATTTTGAGGGCATAATATTAGTTTAGTGAAAGTGTTCAGATAGTTTTGGATAACAATTTCATTAGTCGTGCCGTGGGGACTTCTAAATTCTAAAGTGTTCCTGGAGAGCATGATACCGGGGTTGCAGTAATCAAAGTTTTTGAAGTTTAAGCTTTGATTCCGGCTTTGGTTAGGAAGATAATACATGAGGTCAATCATGCGAGAATTGCTATTTAGAATAGTGAGGGTTCTTTGGAGTTCATTGGAGGTGGGATAAGCATAATGATTGAAGCCAGCACGATAATTTGGTTTATCACCAAGGGCGAAATGAATGATAACGGGTTCATAGATGGTATATATTTTTAGGAAAGTGAGCCAGTTTGAAATATCACTACCGAGTAAGTGGGCGCCAACGTGGATATGACATGCGGCATTTTTAGAAGTTAAGACATGTTTGCGATTAAGATAAGTGCAAATTTCGGAAAGTTCGGACCAGGTATCGGGGGTGTCAGTAAGAATGGGTGATGCGAGTTCACCGCCATTTATTAGAGAGTCATCTGTCTTAGCTTCCCATAGGGGATAGTTTCGAGAGATATAATTAGAGATAAAGAATTCGATAGCATTTTCATATTCTAGTTCAACACCAAAGGTTATATTGGGCATAAAATAGGCTGAAAAATCGAGGCAAGCGCGATATTCAGGCGTAAAATTATTAACTCTAGATATTAGTTCTGTGGCCTCTTTAGGGTTTAGATTATGAAGCAACGTGTTTTCATTATTATTAAAATTCATGGTTATTCGTTTCTTTCTAGCGTTTATTTTAGCATTATAGATTTTTGAGGTCAAGAAAAAAGGCTATTTCACATAGCCGCATTCTTCACAGATAACATTTTTATTTTTAGTGACGAGCAAGTTTTGACAGTTAGGACAAGTCTCGCCTGTTGGTTCGTTCCAGGTTGCATAATTACAGTTCGGGTAATTACTACAGCCATAGAATACTTTACCCTTTTTAGTATGACGTTCGACAATATCATGTTCACATTTAGGACATTTACCAATCTTTTTGATTTCTTTAGGTTCTTTTTTGACATATTTACAAGTTGGATAGTTAGAACAAGCGGTAAAAGCACCATAGCGACCATTTCTAATAACAAGGGCACTGCCACATTCGGGACATTCCTCGCCAGTTTGTTCAGGTTCTTTTTTCTCCATTTCTTTGAAGGCTTTTTCAACTAAAGGAGCAAACTCGGCATAAAAATTTTTTAAGACTTCGATATTATTGACTTTGCTATCGGCGATTTCGTCTAGTTCTTGCTCCATGTTCGCGGTGTATTCAACATTAACGATGTCGCTAAAGAACTCTTGGAGTTTGTCAGTAGTTTCAAAACCGATTTCAGTCGGAAAGAACTTTTTGTCTTCAACAGTGACATAACCACGATCTTTAATAGTTTTCATGATAGTAGCATAGGTACTTGGACGGCCAATGCCTAAAGCTTCCATCTCTTTGATTAAACTAGACTCGGTATATCTTGGTGCTGGTTTGGTGAAGTGTTGGAATTTGTCGATTGTCTTAGCTATTATAAGGC
>CANOGG010000198.1 GCA_947565485.1 uncultured Mycoplasma sp.
TCATTTAGAATATATAATTGGTCTTTTAAAATAGCTAATAATTCTTTTTCGAGGACACTAAGGGCTGCTTTAGAATTCAACTCATTTATCTTTGTGGTGTAAGCATCTTTTAATGGTTGATTGATTTTATTAAATAATTTTAAAACATGTAGATTATTAAATTTTTCTTTAGTTTCTATAAATTCTTTATAATGGTCGCTAGCTATGGTATATGTGCCACCAGTTATAGTTGAAAGACTTGTTTGACCCTCTTTTAAATAATCGATAAATTTAGTTAGTAATGTGATTTCTTCTTTATCAGCTTCAGCATCAAGAGTTTGTAATGTTTCTTCAGCACGGACAATGGCGTCTTTGTTGATATCTTGATTAAAGACAGGCTCTGGAGTCAACAATTTAGTTATATCATCTAAAGTACGATTATATCTTTTTTCAAGTCTTTTGCTAATAGTTGCACCATCTTCGGTAGGTATTAAGTCGTCTTTGGAAGTTTTAGCTTCTTCTAAGATTTCAATTTGTGTATTATAAAGATTAGCAAGTTTAGAATTCGGTTCAAGGGCGTTAATTTTTAATTTTAGATTTTCAATTAGCGAATTATTTAATTCTTCGCTGTTAGCACTTTTTTTCTTTTGTAATTTCTCAAGAGCATCAAGAGCTTTTTGATATTCTTCGGTATCGCCAGCATCTAAGATAACATCGTTATAGCGAGTAATATCTAGTGATTTTTTTTCAGCTTGGAGATAGCCTAAAAGTTTGAATAAAAGTTTAGCTTCCGGTTCATCATCTTTTAGAATATCAATAGAGTTCATACCTATTTTGATGAAATTTTCAGTTTTACTTTCAGCCTTTTCTTTTAATTCATTAAGTCTAGCAAGATATAATTTGATATACTCTTCATTTTTTTGTGGAATTAGTATTGTCGGATTGATTTTTGGTTCAACAACCGGGGTTGGTGCTGGTGCTGGGATTGGCATTGGAACAGGAGCTGGAATTGCATCAGGAGCTGGGATTTGAAGTTTATCAGCAAAGTAATTAGTGGCTTTTGCTAAGGCTTCAAATTTAGGGATATTATCTTTTTTGACATAACCAATACCTAAAACTTTCTCAAGTTCGTCATCTTCTTTAAGATTTTCTGTATCTTGTAAGATTTTAGCAATATCAATTAGACGGTTTACTTCGATTAGGTCTTTTTCTTCAACAAGCCAAACTTTATTTGCAATTTTATGAGTTGGTTTCCAAGGAATATTACTAGTACTATTTTTAGCTTTTTCGCTAGCAGCACTCGCATATTCTTCAACGCAATTTAAAATTTCGGTGATTACTTTTTCGTTTTCTTTTCTTTTTCCGGTATTAGGGTCGTATTCTTTAAAGATTGGTTCGTTTTTAAAGAGACTTTTAAATAATTCGAGGTCGGTTCCCTCTTTAGAAATATAAGCGATATCCCAGACTTTTTGATAGTTAGAAGCAGTAATACCTCTTGCTAAAATCTTTTTTAAATCAGTTAAACGATTATATTCAGCAAAGTTACCATTAGGAATTTTACCCTCAGGTTTCTTTTTGTAATCTTTAGTTAAGTTTTTACCAAGGTCAGCTATTTCACTAATACGATTATCAATTAAAGAAATTAAGACATTGTTTAATTCTTCTTTTTCATTTTTACTTGGAGTTATTACAGGTTCAACTTGGGCAACTGGTTCTCCAAGTGGTTTATTTAAGACTTTTAAAATTTCAATTTTGGTAAAAAGGTCTTTGGTATGTTTTAAGTCTTTAGTATTCACACAAAAAACACCATCAATAAGTTCTAAGTCTTCTTGATAATTTATTTTACTACGGATACTAATAAGTTCTAAGAGAGCATTATACTCTTCTAAGTCACTGGCAAGTATTGCAACACCATTATTTGCAAATGATGGTTGGTCAACTTTGGGAGCAGCTAAAAATTTCTCTTCAAGATGTTTTTTATGGTCTAGAAGAGCTTTGGCAAAAGCTTTATTTATATCTACTGCAGTCTGAGACATATCATTTTTAACAGCATTTATATTATCATTAATGCTTGTTAATTCTTCAGATATACCAGTTAGAACTTTTTCTAAGTTAGCTTGTAAATTAGCGTCTAAACCTTTAAGATTACGAATTTCATCTAAATTTAGAGATTCAGTTCTTTTCTTTAACGTTTCACCATTTACTTTTAGAGTATTTAGGGTCTTAGTTAATTCTAAGAAACGACTGCTATCTTTATTAGTTACATTTAAAAGCTCGTCAGCTTTTGTTGTATAGTAGCTGGCTCTTGTTTTTGCTAATTCTTCATTTAGTTTATCAAAAACAATTTTAGAATAATCGATGTTACTACTATCGTCTAAACTTATATTATTTATTGTTTCATAATACCAACCAGCTAAACGGTCAAAATTACGGGCTTGGCCACTTTTTACTTTAACTGTAGAATAAGGCACAGTAGCCAATTCTTTTTCATCTAGTTTATTTGCCTCGTCAACCAAAGCCAATAAAGCACTTTTAATTTCTTCAATGCTCATAAAAATCCCCACTTTCACACTAGAAAAAATCTCATTCGTTATCATTATAACATATTTCGGGTATTTTAGCAAATTAAAGTATTATGGAGGAGAAATTTTTCAGAATAAAGATTGTAAATGAAATGTATTTTGGCTATAAAATTAAGAAGAAATGTGGTATTATTATACTAGAAAAGAGGAGTTTTAAATGAATCCAAATATATTTAGAGAGTATGATATTAGAGGAACGTATCCCACGACGATTAATGAGACAGTTGCTTATACAATAGGTAAGAGTTATGGTAGCTACTTACAAGAGAAACT
>CANOGG010000199.1 GCA_947565485.1 uncultured Mycoplasma sp.
TAGTTATATTAAAACTATCTACGCTTATAAAATCATTCATGTGTTTTTGTACATGGTATATTAAGCCTAATGATTGTTCTATTTTATAATTTGCATATTGACTAATATTATATTTTTTGCAATGCTTACTTTCAATCGAGCCAACGATTTTGGTCTTTAATTTTTTCTTATTTTTCATAACCTACACTCCAAACCATCTGTCCGTCATACAAAATAAGACCTATATTCTTACGAACATAGGTCTGGAGCAAGGTAGGTCTCCCAGTTCCTACATGTAATCTTTCGGCTAAAGCCTACTCCAACTCGTCACCGAGCGCGATGAAAGAAGAATCTACATCCTCTATACTCCATTAAATAATATTCCATTAATATAAAATATTATTCAATTTTTGCATATATATACAAAAACAATCTTTCTTTATACTCTCAAAAGGGCATAAAGATGATGTCAGGGGTAATTCCCCTGTCACTATATTTATACCATATTTTTTAATATTTTTCAACACTTTTTAATTACTTATAACGTCTTATAACCATTCTTAAGATGTTTTAAACTGTTTTAAACTCAACTAAAAAAGAGACTAACCAACTAAGGCTAGCCTCTTTAATTTTATAATTTTTTAATTCGAATCGCATCTATCTCTTTACCATAAATGCCACCATAACCTTGTGGTGTATCATCTGCTTTATAAACCCAAGGTAGCCATCCTTCACCTTTGATGTGAACCTGAAGTGCACTCCATTTAACTCTAACTCCATCAATAGGATTACCCAAGTTACCAGCGTAATCTAATCTGCCTTTAACCCACGGTAGCCATTTATTTTTAATCTTATCATGAACTTGATACTCATCATCATCTATATAGAGTCCACTTATTGGATTTCCGAAATTACCAATATAGTCATTTGTACCTATCAAAACATTTGGTAACCATTTTTTCTTTACGTTATCGTAAGCTTGATAATACCCAACCTTTTTGGCAGGTTTACCATCCAGGATAGCATTTACTGTCTTTGCTAGTTCTGGAAATCTAGCTTGGAGATATTTGCCAGGGCAAGCCTTATTCGCGAACATATTATGCCTAGTTAGTGACCCATTCTTGGTACCATCATAGGTTAGCCTAAATTTATAACGTTGACAGATATCTACACAGAGTTTTACTAAACTATTCCAAGATGCCTCACTAATTTTATCGGTGTTATTTGAAGTGTTAGATATTTCGATAGTAATTGCTTGGCAATCATTTAACCAGTTACTTGAAGTATAAGCTCGATTCTCTTCTGCCACATTACATACTATATCACCATTATATCCTATGCAGTAATTTGCTGATGCCTTTTTGTTAAGACGTCCAAAAACATTTATGGCACACTGTTTTCCAGTGAGTTTGCCTGCCATAATGTGAGGCGTTATCTTACATATTTTATGCCCACGTCTGCCCTTCTCATAATTACTAGAATGAGCTAAATAAGTACCACTTGCTAATTTAGATACAGTCATTATTACTCACCTACCTTAATGCATTGATTTTCCCATTTTTTATACGCATCAAGATATAACTCTTGTTTATCACCATTGTAGGTAAGTTCATAATACATACCATCGCTTACCGTAGTACTTACAAGTGCCTTGTTATTTTGCAAGCATTTGCAACTCCATACAATAAAAACATTCTCATCGCCTATCTTCATATTATCTGTTCTATCACTTCGATTATTAAAATAGTTCTTAACTGTTTCGATACATAGTTTTTCAAAATCATTATTTTCCATTTTCTACTCCTCCTCTCCAATATTATTTGATAACTCTTCTTCCATTTCTGGAGTTATTATTACTTCTTCTTCCATCTTAATTCTCCTATAATTTTATTTTTTCTATTTCTGCTCTTAATTCCAAATCGTACAGATATTGCCCCATCATAGATTTTTGATGTTTCAACAATTCTAAAGAGCACTTTGGCTTAAAGTTTAAATTACCAGCTTCATATTTTACAATCATTTCGTGCAGTTTATTATATCTGATTTTAGTTTGATAATATTCAGCTTTAAACCTTTCTATATAATCCTCATTAATCATCATAATTATTGTATCTTCTAATTTCATTTTCTTTCTCTCTCTTTCTAACTAATTCTTTTTTCTCATTAAGAGCATTCTCAAGCTCTAATCTCAACAACTCTAACTCTCTCCTAAGATATGGAATATAGTAGTCAAGTTGCTCTTCACGTGTAAGTGACCTAATACTCATTATCTCTACCTAACAATTTCATAATATTGTGTCCGATGTCGTAAGCACCGCCTGCAGTTAAACCGCTTAGTGTAATGGCAAGTGAGAAGTCACCTGTCCATATCCACGCTACGACTGCAAATATTAGCCCTATTCCGATATTTTGCAAAGGTATAAGGTTATTGCTTATCCATGTCGATTTCTTAGATGCTACACCACATAAAAAGGTTACTACGATAGTAACCAGACTTAGTATTAATTCATTCATAAATTACTTCCTTTCTTTAATTTTAAGTTTGAACAACGTAAGGATTAGTAGCTGTTCCTACTCCGGTAACTTTAGTATCTGCTTTCAAATTAATGACTGGCCTTACACCAAAAGAAGAAGCTCCTACATATGTTTCCGATAAAATACCAGACATAGAAATATAAAAATTATAAGCTTCGTTGGTACTTTTAAAATAACATGGAGACATAGTCCAATAATGGCTATTTGTATATAGATATGTATTTATATTTATCATACTATTAC
>CANOGG010000200.1 GCA_947565485.1 uncultured Mycoplasma sp.
TAGCCGAGCTTTACCCTGATATTGCTCCTAAAACCGTTGAAAACTTCCAAAGTCTTATTTCTGAAAAATTTTATGATAATTTAATTTTTCATCGTGTTATTAAAGACTTTATGATTCAGGGTGGCGACCCGGAGGGTGATGGCTATGGTGGTTCTAGTAAAAATATCGAAGGCGAATTCAAAAGTAACAACTTTGAGAACAATCTCGACCATGAAAGGGGAGTTTTATCAATGGCCCGAGGTGAAGACCCTAACTCTGCCTCTAGCCAATTCTTCATTGTCCATCAAACATCACCTCATCTAAATGGTGACTATGCTGCTTTTGGCAAACTAATCGCTGGCTTTAAAACTTTAGATAAAATCGCTAATACCAAAACCGATGCTAATGATAAACCGACTGTGGCCCAACGTATTAAAAGCATCCGTTTTATCACTATCGATGAAAAATAGACCAAATATCGAGCTTTTATCCCTATATAAAAGCTCTTTTTCTTTTTTTTCTTGATTTATCTGAAAAATAGTGTATAATAGTTCCCTAAGTGGAGGGAATTTGTTATGAAAAAAATAATTCAAATACTTTTAGTTGTTACACTATCTTTAACATTTGTACTACCAGCATCTGCTAAGACCAACTCTAAATTACTAGCTTATGCCAAAGAAACTCATCTCATAGGCAATAAACTCTATACTTTATCATCAAGTGATTTAGTCAAAGTCGAAAGATTTTTAGCTACAAATGACATAAGCGATAGAGATGCTGATATTATTATCAGTAAAGCTAACTCTATCAAAATGATTTTAAACTCTGAAAATGTAAGTGACATTACTAAACTAAGTAAAGCTAAAAAGGACGAAATCTTTACTCTTGCTAAAGAAGCCGCATCAACCATTGGCATCACTCTAACTTATGATAATTCTGATAAAGTAATCGTTCTTTATAAAGATGGCGTAAAAATTGAAGCACTATCTCTAAACCCATACTTAAAACAAACAGGAAAGAGTAACAACCTCATCCTTGGTTTATCTCTAACTCTTATTTTAAGTACTGGTCTAATCTTTATTGGTAAGAGAAAAAATGCTTAATAAAAATAGAGAATACTCGCTAATAAAAGCAACTGTTAAAAATCTAATAGTTGCTTTTATCTATCTTGCTTGTTTTTACGCTTTAATTTTTATTCTTTTTCATGCTAAATTACAAACCCTAAAAAGTACTCTAAACTTAATTACCATTAAAACCAGCCCTAAAATCCTAGCTGATGTCACTCTAAACCTTAAAACCAAAAATCTTACTTCCTACCCGGAATATGGCACTAATTATGCCCATCTCACTATTCCCACTCTTGATATTTCTCTCCCTGTCTATTTTGGCGATACCCTGTCTATTTTAAAAAATGGTGTTGGTCATTCTAGTGGTTCTTACTTTCCTGGCGAGGGTGGAAGTATCCTCTATATGGGTCATAATAACAAAGGCCTACTCCACAATTTACCAAATATTAATATTAATGATTTAATTACTATTACCACTACCTATGGCACTTATAATTACCAAGTATTTGATTTTAAGGTCATTGATTATCGTGACTTAGATAGTGTTCCTATCACTAAAGATGAAGAAATTCTTATGCTCTATACTTGTTACCCAGCAAATATTCTCGGCCACACATCTAAAAGGTTCATCGTCTACGCTAAAGCCACTGATTAAAAGGGGGATAACTATGTTTAAGAAAATATTATCTTATATTCTAAGTTTTACTTTAACTATTTTACTAGTTTTCTTTTGCATTATTTTAACGCTCAATAACACTCTTCTAAATAAAAAAACTATCTTAAAAATCCTCGAAAATAACCATTATTATGAAGAAGTTTATAAAAACTTATATTCTAATTTTGAAAATAATATATTATCATCAGGTCTTGATACTTCATCCATTACTCGCTTAATTAATCAAGAACAAATAAAAATAGAAATAATACAAATTTTAAATAATTTATACCAAGGGCAAATAAGTACCATTAATAGCACCAATTTAAAAAATAATTTCCATCAAGTAATCGCTGAACTTACCCAAGATAAAACACTAAGCCTTGAAGAACAAAATAATATTAATCTCCTAGAAGAAAATTTAAGCACTATTTACGAAGAAGAAATAAGTTATTCTCTAACTACTATCAATAAAATAAGTCCCATCATCCCTTTAATCCATCATCTAAGTAAAATATCTCTTCTCATCATCAGTTTACTTCTTCTAAATTTCTTTGCAATTATCTTAGTTCTTCTCCGCAATAAACCAATATTTGGCATCTCTCTTTTAGCCTCTGGTCTTATTCTTATCGTTCTAAAATTTATTATTGGTACTCGCTTAGACCATATCTTATTTATTAATAAAGCCTTTTCCAAAAGTTTAATCACTATTATTACTGATATCATAACTTATCACTTTAACATTGGTTTAATACTAACTATCATCGGCCTAATTTATCTTACTGTTCTAGTTATCATCCAAAAAAAGACGCATTCTAAAAACCAAGTTTAACTTGCTTTTTTTAAAGTTTTATGATAGTATAGAAAACAATTTACCAAGGGGGTATTGGTATGCATGATGAAACATTGAGTTTTACTCTTGAAAATAAAAAAATAAAAAGTAAAAGATATGTTTATTATTGTCTAAAAAGAACCTTTGATATAATTATTTCTATTACTTCACTAATTCTTCTCTTACATTTATTTATAA
>CANOGG010000201.1 GCA_947565485.1 uncultured Mycoplasma sp.
GAGACTGTTTTCACTGTCGATGTTTCCATAATAGAGACTATACTTGTAGATGGTTAAGATTTTTTTGATTTTGGCATAATGGGGATTTTTTATTAAAGCCTCTAAAAATTGAAATAATATTTTGTTGATATCATATTTGATAGTGTAGACATAATCGAGGGTTTCATCACCACTTAAGCATTCGAGCATATTACGGATACGAAAGAGATAGGCATCACTATTTAAGAGTAAAAGTTTAGTTTCTCTTTTGCCTTTTAGTAGGTCGTTTAGAAGAGTGTTTAATTCTTCTTGGTAACCGTTTGTTATGGCTTCAGTTAGAATGCTGTTTTCTTTGATGGTATTATCGATGATTTGTTTTAAGTAGTAATTATATTGAGTGGTAAAGCTATCATGACCTTTGTTTTCAGAGATAGCTAATTCATAATATAAAATTTCTAGTTCTTCGGCTATAGCGATTAATAAATCTAAGTAATAATTGGCATCTGGAGTCATTTTTTTCACCTTCCTTTTTCATATCTTGTGCGAGAAATATTATTTTTGATGGAATATAGTTTGGCAAGCATTTCATTTATTAAATATCTTATCCTTTTGGGGAGGAAATCACTATTTAAAATATAAATTAACTTGTCATTTATGAGAGATAGTGATTGTTCGTCACAAAGAGTTAGACGAGATAAGATTTCAATGATATGAATAATAATATCAGATGTTGTATGGTAGGCATTAGTCATTAGGTAATCAAGACCTAAGAAAGATTCTAAGACTAATACTGAGTTATCGATGTAGTGATATTCCATAAAGTCGGAAGTTTTGTATTTGAAAGATTCAAGTTTTAAGTGATGGGGGTTATAATCAATTAGTAAATCATATTCACTATTGGCATTTAAGTAAATATTACTGTACTTATAATAAATTAGAGTTTCTTTTTCAGTTTGATAGTGGGGATCACTTATTATGACTTCAAGAAAGATTGAGATTATTTTATTAATGTCGTCTCTTAGAGTTTCGGCATAATTTAGGGAGTCATTTAGGGTTTCCTCAGTTTCAGAAATTAAATCCAGAAGTTTTAAGATGCGATAATATACAGCACTTTGAAGTTCTTTTAAAACAATTTTGGGAGTTTCGGGGCGAGTAATTTTAGGCATAATTAGCGTTCTTATTTTTTCATAGCTAAGTTTTTCTTTTGTAGCGATTAGGGCTTGCATTTCTTTGGTAGTTATTTTTTTTATATCTTGAAGAACTCTGGTGTACATTTGGGTAGATGCGAGACCATGGAGTTCGAGGTCAATTAGTTTTAAATAATCACAGGCGATACTCTCTTCAACTTTGATTAATTCTTCTAGTGCTTTATTATTCATTTCAAAACCCTCTTCTGTTAGTTTTTTTCTTTTGTCCTTTATTCTAGCATAGGTATTTATTGATGTCAATTAGAGTATTAAAAAAAAGAGAAATTAAATTCTCTAGTTTATTTAAAAATCATCATTCATAAGAAAATCAAAGATATTTAGAACTTTTATATTATTAGTTTCTTCTACTATTTTTTTATCTAAAGTTAATATATATTTTTCAGCTTTTTCTTTGATTTCATTAAAAGCACTAAATTCTCTTAGAATAGTTTCAGGATTTTTGAGGTTTAAACACACTTGAATATATTTGATTTTATTATTCTTAGTAGCAATAAAATCTATTTCTCCTTTTTTAGTTTTGCCGATGTATACTTTATAATCTTTACCAACTAATTCATTATACACAATATTTTCAAGAGAGATTGAATAATTTATGTTTTCAGGATTTGTTTTTATTTGTTTTATTCCTAAGTCATTGCAATAATATTTATTTAGAGTTTTTAAAACGCTTTTACCATGAATGTCGTAACGATATACTTTATTCATGATGAAAGTTGATGTTAGGGCTTCTAAGTAGCTGTAGAGAGTGTCGTTGGCAATTTCGTGATGTTCTCTTTGAAGATAAGAAATCACATTATCGCGAGAAAATTCTTTTGATTCAGTATCTAGTATATATTGGAGTACTTTATTAAAAGAAGGAATATCTTTGATGTTTAGCCTTTCAACTATGTCTTTTAAAATAATTGAATCGTAAACACTGGATAAATAATTATTTAGGTCTATTTCATTTTTATAGTAAAAACGCTGGGGTAGACTTCCCCATTTAAAGATATCAAAGAGAAGTTCTTCATAATTGTCTGGTTTAGTTTTAGTGAACTCTACCGCTTCTTTAAATGAGAGAGGACTCACTTTAAAACCAACGTAACGGCCTGATAGGTCAGTAGATAGTTCTAGAAGAGTCATACGACTGTTAGAACCAGTGATAAAAATACTGTAATCGCCTGTTATTCTTAGAGAATTTATTCCTTTTTCAAAATCAATTACTTTTTGAATTTCGTCTAAAAATACATAATATTTACCTTCTTCTTTTTTCAAAGATTCTATATAATTAAATAAGTCTTTAGCATTTTTGAGAAAATCATATTTTAATGATTCAAAATTAATATATATAATATGAGAGGGAGCAATGTTTTTTTCTTTTATTTCATCGATTATTTGAGTTAAAATAACTGATTTGCCACTTCTTCTGATTCCATATATAATTTTTATTAAAGAAGTATCTTCATAAAAACCACGAATTTTGGTGAGATATTTTTCTCTTTTGAGCATAGTATCATCTCCTAAACTAATTATATC
>CANOGG010000202.1 GCA_947565485.1 uncultured Mycoplasma sp.
AAATTATGGGGCTTAAAAAAGAAATAGAGAAAAAAGAGGCAGAGAAAAAAGAAGTGGAATTTAAGAAGAGAAGTTTTTTTAAGAAAATTTTAAAACCGATGAAAGAGCAAGAGAAAGAGGAAAAGTTAAAAAGGAAAATAATGCGGCATAATAGTTATTTTAAATATGGTTATGAGTTTAGAATTAGGCTTTTTAAGATTTTTAATGAGGAAACAGAAAAGATTAAGCATTATGAATTTAGTGTCAATATTGCTTATGATAATATCGTTAAGAAAGACCAATTTCAAAAAATTTTTTTAGATGGTCAGGAAGCGGAAGCGTTTTTTAAAGATATGAAAGGTTTTTTTAAAAATTTACGCCGGAGGGATTTGATAGAAAAGCTAATTGATGAGAAATTAGAACTCATTGATAATCTTAAGGTTCAGTTAGAAAAATAATTAAATTAATTTAGGGGTTTAATTATTTTTTTTATGGGTATAATAAGTTTAGAAGAAAGGAGAAAATTTTGATGTCACAAAAAGAGTTGCTTTATATGGAAGATGCAATAAACCATGAGGCTAATTTAATTACATTATGTAATATAACTATTGAAAGTTTAGAAGATAAAAGTCTAGGGACTTTTATGAAAGGTGTAGTTAAAAAACATATGTCTTTAAAAGAAAAATTAATGAGAGTTATGGAGGATGCTGCGAATGAATGATCAAATTTTGATGGAAAATATGCTACTCCTTTTAAAGAGTACGACTGAAGTTTTTGTTCATGGGACGCTTGAAAGTTTTAACCGGCCAGTCCATAATGTTTTAAAGGCGGGTTTAGATGAGATATTGAAATTACAGGATATGACCTATAATAAGATGGTGGAATCTGGTTGGTATAAGGTACAAAATATTGATACAAAAACGATAAAACAGAGTTTGAAAAAATTAGAAGAGAATTAAAAAAAATATACAAAGAAGAAAAATTTCTTGTATATTTTTTTGGTTTATTTATTTTTGAGAGATTTGAACATCTTGCGCCATAGTTTAGACGAAGAATAATTTAGAATACCCACTTTATATATTCTTAGGCCATATTTATAAAGGAAGTAAGTAGCGATAGTCGTAATACCAGTAGTTGCTATAAGACCAATGAGACTCATTTCGCCAATTAGGTATAAAGTTGGGGCAATTAGAACTGATAATAAGGGAACGTAGGCTAAAATATTGATAAAGATTGAGCCATCAAATAAGACAGACATAATAGCAATATAATAACCTATTAGCATAATTATCATAAGAGGAGTCTGGAGTTGTTGGAAGTCTTCATTGTTGGTCGTCATACTAGCAAGAGTGGCCGATAAAGTCGCATAAGCGATAAAGCTGATAATGAAGAGAATAATTAGGACTACTCCCCCACTCGCTAAGAGTTTGAAGACACCAGCATTGCCAATCATTTTTACCGTGTCAGTTAAGAAACTAGCAGTGCCGATAGTAGCATCAGCATTTGTGAATAATACTCTTATTAAAGCGGCGATTACAGCATAGATTAATAAGAGGACTCCTTGAATGAGGATATAAGACATCGCAGAGATGACTTTGGCTAAAAAGTGGGTTTTAGCAGGTACTGAGGAGATAATTACTTCCATGCCCCGACTTGTTTTTTCATCGTTTATTTCAGCGCCGAGCATTTGGACCATCGTGGTGATTAAAAGAAAGAATGGTAAGACCATGACAGTGGTGACTAAAGCACTAACCTGTTCTTTGGTTTCGTTATCTTGCGCGTCTTTACTTTGGACAGTTTCTTTTATCGAAACGGGACTTGTTAACCTTGCTATCTCTTCACTTGACATACCACTAGTAGCAAGCACGATTTCACTTTTAACAGAATTTAGAGAACCAGTGATAACCTCAAGAGTAGATTTAGAGACTGCTTCATAAGAGACAACCTCACCCGTTAGATAATCATTGGCATCTTTATTGATGATTAAGACGATTTCATCTTCTAAGGTTTCCTTTTCATTTAAAATGTTGTTATCTAGTTTAATCTCGTAGTCTTTGAAATCGAGGTTTTTAGCAAGAGCGTCAAAATAATTTTGGAAAGAATTAAAAGAATCGGCTTTATCAATAACATAGATGGTATCTTTTTTGTTGAAGTCACCGCCAAAGAGATTGATGACATAGTCCATGTTAACTAAGAATATTAGTAAAAGACATAAGAAGATATTAACGATTTTAAACCATTTAGTGTTGATTTTCTTATTGAGACTGAATTTGACTAAAAATTTGAATTTGCTATTTTTCATAGTTTTCACCTACTGTATTTAAGAATATTTCGTTTAAAGAAGCATCTTCGACTAAAAATTTAGTGATGTTTGAGGATTTTTTAATGACATCGAAGACTTTAGGAATATATTCTTCGCTTTCTATTTTGACAACGAGTTCGAGGTTTTCACGCGTTACATCAAGGACACCGGGAACTTTTTTTAAGTCACTTTCTTTAATGTCGCCGGTGATACGAATATTTTTCTTGCGATACTCTTTTTTGATATCTTTTAGAGTGCCACTTAAGACATCTTTCCCCTTTTTTAGGATGACTAATTTTTCACAGAAGAGTTCGACGTGTTCCATGCGATGGGAAGAAAAGAGAATCATGTGGCCTTTTTCTTTAAATTCGCGAATAACACTCATGAAGAGTTCGACATTAATGGGGTCAAGACC
>CANOGG010000203.1 GCA_947565485.1 uncultured Mycoplasma sp.
CTCTTTGACTCATATTAAGCTCATTTCTAAGTACTTTCAAATTTTTAGCATCAAACATTTATATCACCAAAATAATTTTCTCATTTCTCCAAACCAAATAGAATGCGTGCTTGGATATATTCAACTTTAGCTTGACTTTGGTTATTGTATAAACTATAATTAATATATAAACTAGGTGCGTCTAGTTTATAATAGGAAAAGTAAGATTATAATATCTAGATATGAAAAATTAATACCTTCAAAAAAATGGAGGTAAAAATGAAAATTAAAACATTAAAACAAAAAGGGAAGATAACTACGGGAATTATTATAACTATTACTTTAATTAGTATCACTATATTTAACAATTTATTCTCTAAAAAACCATTAATAGAGGATAAGATTTCCTTAAAAGATACTAATCAATTAATCGCAGTCTATCTTGATGATGGCACTGGTACATACAATAAAGCAAGCGACAGTAAAATACCTACGAGTGGTTACACTCTAAACACTGATACCAATAACACCCGATGCACTGTAAATGGTGAAATTGATAGCAATGTTATAATTACTTATGAAAATGGCGAAATTAAAGTTTCAAAAGTGACAAAGCCAGGCACTAAGTGTTACTTTTACTTTGACAAGATAAAAGATACAGAGTCACCTGTAATAGGTCTTCATGAAGCCCGAAACATTGAAAAAACAAGCCTAGACCTTTATGTCGAAGCCACTGATAATATGAGTATCGCCGGCTACTACTTCAAACTTAATACATCAAGTGAATGGAGTGAAGAAAAATGTGCTGGCCAAAATAGCTGTACCCATTCTGTAACTAATCTATCAGATAATACAAGTTATACATTCGATATCAAAGTCTGTGATGAAGCTGGAAATTGTCCTACAACAACCATAACTACCAAGACTAAAGCAAATGGTATTCCAACACCTGATATAATACCCGATGGAAAACCCACTGATGACTCGATGTTTGCGGGAACAAATGGAGATGGCGTTTATACCTGGACTAAAAGTGATTACTCTGGAGGAAGCGAGCCAATTAAGTATTTTAGAGGAAATGTTGATAACAATTGGGTAGTATTTGGCAAAGATGGCACTAAATATATTTGGTGGCGCATCATCAGAAATAACTCAAATGGTTCCCTCAGGATGTTATACGCTGGAACTAGTAACAGTAAAACAAGTACTCCATCACCAAGTGAAGGAGTTAACCCCGTAATAAAGCTAGGTGGCTTTAGTACAACCGCATTATATGAAAGTACCTATGTAGGCTTTAAATATACCAAAGGTCAACTTCATGGCACCCAAACCGAGTCTTATATATTAAAAGAACTAAATACATGGTATAACAAAACTCTAGGCGCTAATCCTGAGTATTCTGAAAAACTTGATTTAGATGCCGGTTTTTGTAATGATAGGAGCCCGTTTAGTGGCACAGGCGAGGGTGTTACTACAACTTACTTCTTAGCATACAATAGACTTTACACTAATAAAACACCTAGCTTATTGTGTGCTCATTCCAATGATGTTTTTAAAACTCCAACTGGTTTAATTACCGCGGATGAAGCTAGTATGGCAGGAATGGTCGCAGATACTAATAAGAAAAATACAACATCATATATATATAACAGTAACGGTCTATGGACCATGACTCCATCATACACAATGTTAGGAAGCGGAATTTATATATTTGTTTTAACAGATAATATTTTAGCATGGAATAGAAACATAACAATGACTAGTGGAATAAGCCCCGTCATCAATCTCAAATCTGACACTATCTTTGAAGAGGGAGGCGAGGGCACTTCCACCAACCCTTACGTCGTTATCGGAACCTAAACAAAAAAACTGATAAACTATCACTTTTAGATATATTTATCAGTTTTTTTTCTCCTTACTATCTACATTTTCTAATCTTTCACTTTCTTTTTCTTTATCCCAGTAAAAAGGCAATTCAGTTCTGCCTAAAAGATAATCCGCACTTACTCCATACTTACTACATATTGTATAAAGAAAATCTGTCGTAAGTATTGAAAGATTAGTTTCACAATTAGCGATTAGCGACCTCGACGAATTTAATACTTGTGCTAACTTTAATTGAGTCAAATTTTCTTGTTTTCTAAATTGTTTTAATCTAACTCCATGTTTGGTACTATCAAAACTTTTCGCTAACTTTTTATTAGAAGTAAACCCAAAAATATAATCTAAAGAATAATCAAAAGCCTCACAAAATAATATCAATCTTTTTATCGGCATCACTTCCAAATTGCCCTCCCACATCGAATAACTACCTCGACTAACCTTTAATAATTTTGCCATTTCTTCTTGCGACATATTATTATCTATTCTTATATTTTTAATAACCTTAGCATCAAACATATTATCACCAGTACAATTTTCGCATTTATTAATAAAAACAAGAATGCTTTGCAGGATATTATGACATTTTTCTTGACTTTAAGTATTTCACAAGTTATAATGTAGATATAAACTAGGACGTCTTAAGTTTATAAAATATGGAAAAGTAAGTTGTTTTTATTATACCTCAAAAATTAGGAGGTATAAAAGAAAATGAATTTTGAAACTTTAAACAATGGAAGTTTTAAAAAAATAGCAATAGGTATAACTATAAGTATATTCTTATTTAGTGTATTAATACTATCTCTAAG
>CANOGG010000204.1 GCA_947565485.1 uncultured Mycoplasma sp.
TAGATAAAGACCGTGATAATGCTATGATACCTATATATAACGCTTTACATGGTATAAGTTATTATCCATTTGAAACAACAACCGAGGGTTTAGGTTGGTATGAGATAGCTGACAATTTTGATATTATAAATGATACTGGAGATGTATTTAATACATCTTTATTTAATTTTAGTATCACTATTGACGGAGGTATTAAAGAGATATTAAAGACAGTTGCTGATACTAAAACTCAAACACAATATCAATATGCTACTACGATAGGTAAGCGTGTTAAAAATACTGAAATTGTTGTAAATAAGCAAGAGCAATATATTAACCAACTTGTTACTGATATGTACGAAGAGGACGGGATAATAAATGAAAGTTTTACAAGCGTTTATCAAAATATCGAAAATATTGTAAATAGCGTTCAAAACAGCGGTGGTAGTAACTTAATTAAAAACTCGGTTATGTTTGCTTACGATACTGATAATAACCCTAAAGACTGGGAGGTTACTGGAGACGGTAATTTATTTATAGAAAGTAGTCCCGACGCTTTAGCCAATGGTAGTTTAAGTGGTCATGTATTTACTTTATTAGATAAAAAAGTATCTCAAATGGTTTTAGTTAAACTTGATACTGAGGATATTCCAGCTGATAAAAAAACTTATTATACCTTTAGTACAAAGATAAAAAAAGATATAACTGGTACTTGTTATGTAAGATTATATAACGCAAATGAAGAGTATATTATTGAACTTAAAGAGGGAGAAAGTAGTTTTTATGGAGATTATGAAATAAAAGCACTCTTACCTAAAGATACTTACTATATTGTAGAGTTTTACGGTAGTGCTGATAGCAACGCCACGTTTACTGACAATATGTTTGCTATTGGAGATTATAAAACACAATGGCAACAAGCTAGTGGGGAGATAATGAATACTCAAGTTAATATAAATATTGACGGCGTACTTATAAAATCAAGTGTTTACGTTGGAGATTATACTGTAATGTCTCCTTTAGAGTTTGCGGGATACTCCAATATCAATGGAACTGTTACCAAAGTATTTAGTTTAAATAAAGATACAACTTTAGTAAAAAAATTAGAGGCTGAGGACGAGATTAAAATGCTACCAATAAAGATAGTGCCTATTACAACTGGAGACTTAAAAGGCTGGGCTTTTGTCCCTTGCGAGTAGGAGGTGTAGGATATGGCAAGTAGTGGATCTTTTGGTACAAGTGCGTACAGTAGTCGTAATCTAACTTTTAGTTGGTGGACTAATGGTCAAGATATTAACGGTAATTATACTGATATTGGTTGGAATTTAGTAGGTAGCGGTGGAGGTACTAGCAATTATTTTGTAAGTGGTAATTTTAAAGTTATCATTGATAATGAACAAGTTTATTTTTCCTCAACACGTATACATTTATATAATGGTACAGTTGTGGCAAGTGGTACTAAGCGTATATACCATAATAATGACGGTAATAGATCATTTAGTGCGTATGCTGAGGCTGGTATTTATACTAATGCTGTAAATGTTAGTGGTAGTGGTAGTTGGAACTTAGACAGTATACCAAGACAAGCTAATATTACTAACTCCCCTAGTAGTTTTACTGACGAGAGTAACCCTTGGTTTAGTTTTTCTAACCCAGCAAATGCTAGTCTTAGTTGTTGGTTAGAGCCTAACCCAAACGGAGACCACCTTTGTGTGAGATCATTAAGTGGTACCAGTGGTACATATACATGGTCTCTTAGTGAAAGTGAACGTAACCAGTTAAGAGCTAAATGTAGTAGTAATAGTTGTACTGTAAGAATTGGTTTATATTCCACAATAGGAGGTACTACATACGCCTCTTATCACGATAGAATTATGACCATAGTAAACGGCAACCCTACATTTACTGATTTTGAGTACAAAGATACTAATAATACTGTTACAGCGGTTACGGGAAATAATCAAGTTCTTGTTAAAGGTTTATCAACATTACAAGCTATCATAAAATCAACTAACAAAATGGTTGCTAAAAAACAAGCAACACCTAAGAATTACGTATCAACAGTTGATAATATCAATGTAAATGCTAATTATACTGATAATGACTTAAATGTAGATTTAGGTGTTATTACATCTAGTGGTTTAAAAAGATTAAATATTAGAGCTTACGATAGTCGTAATAATTCAACTTTAGTGTATAAAGATATAATGGTGTTTGATTATGATAAACCAATAATCAACGCTACTGTAACAAGATTAAGTAACTTTGAAAATGAAACTACTTTAAAAGTAGCTGGTACATATTCAAAACTAACAATAGATAATGTTGATAAAAACGTAGTTACTAAATTACAATATAGATATTGTGAAAAAAACGGTACTTGGTCTAGTTGGAAAACGCTAACGAGTAAAATAGCTGACGGTAAGTTTAGTTGTGATGATGTAATATTATCTCTTGATAATACTAAAGCGTTTGACTTTGAAATACAAGCTATTGATAAATTGGGAACAAATACATTAACATTAAGACTTGATATAGGGCAAGCCGTATTTTTTATAAGTAGTAATAAAAAGGCTTGTTATATAAATGGTCAAGAGATATTAACTTATGACATCGTCGATAGTTGGTAAAGGAGGATAAATCAAAAATGTTTGAAAAAATATTGACACACCCGTTGAGGGTGTTATGC
>CANOGG010000205.1 GCA_947565485.1 uncultured Mycoplasma sp.
TGTTGTCATACCTTGTACTCTCACATCAAAATACTCGACCTCAAAATAATCTTGGTCGAGTATTTGACATAAATTAGCCATTTCTTCTTGAGTAGTGTAACCGATACTAAGTTCTATCTTGGGAAAAATACCTATAAGTGTAGCTCTTACGTCTCCACTCATATTACGGTCAGCGTCTTTCCATAGTTTATTACGTCCTACTTTATAATTAGTAATAGCTGGTATTTTATTACCAGCTATTTTAATTAAGTCTCCCGTATATATCATAAACTAAACACCTCCCCGTTTGTTTCAAAGTCTTTATCTCCCATATAGTCAATAAACTTGTCAAAAATAGTATCTTCTCCAAGTTTAACTACTAATTGAATAGGACTACCACTATTACCTCCTATTTTGCTAGCTAATTTATCAGCTAATTGATCTATCCAACTGGTATTATTTTCAAGTGGCATTACAGCCTCTTTACCAGCCTCTCCTATCATAGCAACGGTTGGACTATCAACAATACCACCTCTAGCTAATTTAGGTATTTTAGGTATATTGATACCTTTACCTCCAACAGCTGGTACCCAGTCTGGTATTTTGACTTTATTTAGTCCGCTAATAAAAGCGTTAATACCGTCAATAATTAAGTTTATTGGAAATTTAAAAATACCAACTAAGCCGTCAATAATATTTTTAAATATATCTTTTATTCCGTTCCATGCTTTAGACCAATTACCAGTGAATATACCAACGATAAAATCTATAATACCGCCAAGTATACCTATAATTGACCCTATAACATCGCTAATTACAGCAAAAATAGACCCTAACACGCCAATAATCGCACTAGATAAAAACGACCAAGCTGGAGCCAATTTTTCTAAGAGCCACATCACTATTGGTTGTATAAATTTATTGTAAATTTCTAAAGCTCCATTAACTAATTTTCCTACAAAATCGCCAACTTTTTCTACAATTTTACTTATATGTTCGTCCCATAACCAAGATAATGTCTCTAAAAATGGAGTAATGATTGGCTCTAGCACGTTATCCCATATACTTTGAAATAAAGCTATTGTTTTTGTAGCAAACTCTCCTATGTTATTTATAAGAGGTTGTCCGTGTTCGTTCCATAAATTTAAGAGTATACCGCTAAAGTCAGCCCATGCTTTACTTATCAACTGTATTGCTGGATCAATAGCGTCCGTCCATATAGAATTAAACACGCCAGTAACTCCGTCTATGATAGGTTGTCCCCAAGTTTCAATACCAAGTTGTACATCAGTCCAAAAAGTAGTCCACAAAGTACTCATGTTAGTTAACATTGTACTTACATTTCCCTCAATATTAGACCAAGTCATTTGTAAGTTTTGCCATAAATTTAAACCTAGTGTACTCCAATAATTAAAGAGAAATTGACCGTAAGTTGTAACAGCTCCAGCGAAGGCTTGGACTGGTGCGGAGTTCCATATAGAGCTTATAACTTTACCAACACTTTTAAACACCTTTTTGATACTTTCGGCGATAGCGTCAGTTTTACTACTAACCCAGTCTAGGTGGGCGTCATATTCTCCTAAGTCAAAGTCTAAACCTCCAGCACTAGCTCCTCCTCCACTACCAGTAGAGCTACTATCACTAGAGTTATCTTGTAATACGTTCATTTCGTCAAAACTTGCTAAAGTACCTTTTAGCTTTTTAGCTTTTTTATTAGCGTCGTCTAAACCACTACCTAAGCCACCAACATTAGAGCTTATTTTAGCCGTTTCGTTGCTAGCATTAGTACTTTTTAGACCCATAAATTTAGCTAAAGTATTTAACGCCGATGTTATAACTTTTACAAAGGCGGTAATATATGGTAAAACAGCACTTACTATTGGTATTAAAAAATTAGAAAAAGCTAGTCCTAGTTGACTAACTTGATTTTTTAATAGTCTCAACTGGTTAGCTGGACTATCTATTGTACGAGCTAAATCTCCTTGAGCATTACCCGTTTGTTTTAAAATAGCAACATAACGAGCTAGTACCTTTTGTTGCTGTGTTAATTCAGCCCCATTTTGAGCGATACCCTCGCTATAAGCTACTTGTTTTACAGTATTCTCGTCTACTAAGATACCTAACGCTTTTAACGGCTCGGTTTCTCCAGTAAGACCAGCTCTTAACTTATTAAAAGCCTCGCTACTGTCTAGGTTGTAAAAAGACGCCATATCTTCACTTAATAAACTTATACCTTTTGACAACTTTAAGGCGTTATCCTCAGCCACTCCCATTGAGCTAGTCATATTGTAAATAACACCCGTATTTTTTCTTATAGCTACAGCATTAAGACCTAAAGCGTCGGCTGTTTCCTCGCTCCAATTTCTTACGCTATCAGCCCATTTACCTAAAGATGTCTCAAATAAGCTATCACTTTCTACAGCGTCCATACCCATTTGTATACTATCTTTTATAACTTTACCAATACCTAAAGCAACAATACCAGTTTTGAGCTTTTTAAAAGCGGAGGTAACTCCACTTTGGCTTTTATCAGCACTCTTTTTTAAACTAGCTATTGTCCCATTGGTTTTAGCAATTTCTTTTTGTAGTGCTGTTGTATTGGCTGTTATTAAGACTTGTAACTCGTCAACTGTCATTTAATAACACCTCCCATTTTTATTGTGTTACGA
>CANOGG010000206.1 GCA_947565485.1 uncultured Mycoplasma sp.
GTATCCTAATGTGCTAGAAGAGGGAAAAATTGTACTTGATAAAAAAACATTAGAAATATATATGGGAAGAGTATTAGATGATGAGGCAGTTAAAAATATTCTTTCGGCTTTAGGTTTTCAAGTTAATGTTAAAGAAAATGATTATGAGGTTGTGGTGCCAACATTTAGGGCGACAAAAGATATTAAGATTAAACAAGACTTGATTGAGGAAATAGCACGAATTTATGGTTTGGAACAGTTTACACCAAAACCACTTAAGTTAGATTTAGACCCAATAGAACATGAGACAGTATTTACTGCGGAGTATGATATTAAACATAGTCTTGCGATGAAGTTTGATATGCATGAGGTTCATAGTTATATGTGGTATGAGACAGCTCTTTTAAAAGAGTTTGGTTTCGAGGTAGATAATGTTAAGTTACTTGGTAAAGAGTCGAATAATATTTTAAGGGATGATATGAGTTTCTCACTTATGAATATTGTTAAAGAGAATTTCAAGAATTATGATGATTTTAAGATTTTTGAAGTTGGAACGATTATTGCTAATAATGAGAATAAAAAGATGCTTAGTGTTATTTTGGCTGGTGATGATAGAAATTTAGAGACTAGTTATAATGAAGCTAAAAAGGTTATTAAGTATTTATTTAGAGTGTTTAAAAATAAAGATGTGGTTTTAGTAGATAATGTAAATGAGAAAGTATATTATGATGATAGTTTAGGGAAGAATATAATGGTTGATAATAAAAAAATGGGTGAGTTAAATGTTTTGGCTAGGAATTTTGCAAGTAAACTCGCGCGTAAGAAGAGTGTGGTATGTGTAGATATTGATTTTAAAGAATTAGTGGAACTTGAGAAGGAGAAAGTAGTACCTAAAATGGTGAGTAAATATCCAAGTGTTAGTTTAGATTATACTGTTTCTTTGGGTGAGGCGAAATATCGAGATTTAGAGAAAGTATTAGAGGAATTTAAGAGTAAGCTTATTAATAAATATGAATTAATAGGCCAGTTTAAAGATAAGTATACAATTCGTTATACTCTAGGTAGTGATAATAAGACTTTAGATCAAAAAGATTTACAGACATTTAAAGAGAGATTTATGAGTTATATTAAAGAGGCAGGATTTAGTATAGAAATGTAAAGTTAAAGAGCAGTTTTGATAAATTGTTCTTTTTTTGAATTTTGGTGGTAGTAAATTTTAATTTATTATTATATAATTTTAGAAGATAGTAGGTGTTTGGAATGAGAAATAAAAGATATTTTTGGGGAGTAGTTGGAGGAGTTTTGTTAATAACGGTTGTTATTAGTAGTGTAACATTTTATTTTATGACTAATGTGAAAAGAAGTGAGAATGGTGGGGGAAGTAGCGTGAAAGTAGATGATGATAGGGATAAGATAGATAAAGAGCAAGATGAAAAAGTTACAATAACTGATATTAGTTCTATTTATAATTTTTTAAAATTAGAGAATAAAAAGAAAAATATGATTTATAGTCCATTATCAATTAAATATGCGCTTAGTATGCTTAAAGAGGGGGCTAGTGGTGATACTAAATGGCAGTTGGAAAAGGTGCTTGGAAATAATAATTTGGCAAAATATGATAATATAACTGATAAATTGGCTTTGGCAAATGCTTTGTATATTAAGGAAAATTATTTTTCAAATATTAAAGATAGTTATAAAAATTTATTAATGAGAAATTATGGAGCTGAAGTAAAAGCTGATGCATTTTTAAGTGCGAATAATATTAATAAATGGATTGAAAATAAGTCTTTAGGTCAAATTAAGAATATGCTTAATGATGGAATGGTAAAAAATTCTAATAATACTATGATTTTGATAAATGTTTTAGCTATGGATATGAAGTGGATACAGGAGTTTGATAAAAAGAAAACTTGGGGAGGAGAGTTTTATTTAGATGATGGACGTGTTATGTCAGCAACGACGATGAATAAAGTTTCATCAGATAAAGATGTGGCTTATTATCAAGATAATAAAGTAACAGCGGTTGTTTTGGATTTGGAGCAATGTAATGATGAGCAAATGGAATTTATAGCGATTATGCCTAAGGAGAAATTAAAGGATTATGTTAAAAATTTTGAGGATGAAAATTTAGAGGTGATTGATAATAATTTAATATCTGCTTCTAGTAGCAAGAAAGGGATAAAAATATCTATTCCTAGATTTTCTTTTGATTATAATTGGGATTTGAAAAATCATTTAATGGCTTTGGGGGTAAAAGATGTTTTTGATAGTTCAGCAGATTTTACTAATATAACTGATACTGCTTCTCTTTATGTAAGCGATATTTTACATAAGGCAAATATAGATTTTTCAGAAGAGGGTGTTAAAGCGGCCGCTGCGACAGAAATTTTTCTGACTTATGGTTCGGCAGGAGAAAGTTTTGATTTGGAAATACAAATAAATAAACCATTTATGTATTTAGTTAGAAGTAAGAGAACAAAGGAAATATGGTTTGTGGGAACTGTTTATAAGCCTAATGCTTGGGAAGATGATTATAAAAATTATGTTAGGCAATAATTATAAGTTTTTAATGAGCTATTCTTTTTGGTGAAGTTTGGGGAAGTAAATTTGCCTTTTTAAGCGATGTATGCTATTGCATTCAAAAATCTTAAAT
>CANOGG010000207.1 GCA_947565485.1 uncultured Mycoplasma sp.
GTTTATCTATCACTTATTTTTGACCTAACTTTTAAATATATCTTTGGTTATGAAAAGAATATTCGCTTCACAGAATATTTACTCGAAATTCTTCTAAAACAAGAACCAGGATATTTTAAAGGTAAATTAAAAATTATTAATAGTTATAACATTGATAAAAAACATATTTATGAAAAAGGTAAAGAACTGGATGTGAATGTTCTCTTACCTGATAATACTATAGTTAACCTAGAAGCCTATTCTTCATACTTTACTTCTAACTTTAAACGTAAAAGATTAATGTATGAGAGTGCCTCTTACTCTAATCAACTAAATAGTAGTAAAAAAATAAATAACCTAAATGTTAAAAAAGTAAAACAATTTAACTTTGTTAAAGGGTATAACTTACCATATCAAGAATACGGTCTAATTGGTTTAAATGAACCATTTGATGAATTTATACCTGAAGAAGTTCGTCTCAGTGTATTTAATATTGACGAGTACGAAACAATAAACTATAATAATGATATCAGATTAGACGAGCTTCTAGAATACATGAGTGCTAAAACTCGTGAAGAAGCGCAAAAGATATGCCAAAAATACAATCGGAAGAAGATAAATGAAATAGACGATAACTTACAAAATTTTCAAGACATAAATGCTTGGATGAATGAGGCCTTTAGTAAAGAAAAATGGACTGATGCTATTTTAGAGGACCATATTCAAATGGCCGAAGAAAAAGGCAGAAATGATAGATATACCTCTAGAGTGAATGATGAATATAATTCTAGAAGAAATGAAGCAATCTTTGAAACTGCTAAAAATATACTAAAGAAAAATATCTCAATTAAAGATATTTCAGATATTACTGGTTTATCAATCGATAAAATTAAAAAATTAAAAAGTAGAAATTAAATTAGGGTTAATCTAGATAATAGAGGCTTTACCAGTCTCCGTATATCTTTAATGGCAGTAATGCTAACGTGTTCGTTGTGTGGTCGTCTGGCTACCTCACTAACACCAACGTGAACAACACTACCATTGGTGTGCGCCCATTATCCTTTTACCACTTATATATTTAGGCTAAGGCTTAAAATTAGAAAGAACTAGGATACAAGGTTAATCCTTAAGAAATATATTTCTTTAAATAAATAAGCACTGATGTAATGCTTCTAGAAAGTACTACTATTACAGTGCTTTTATTATGAAACTAAAATTTTTTAAAAATAAATAAGTGCTAAAAAATATTGCCCGCTCCTCATCAGTATCTATTAGATACTGCCCTCATCAACAATATTTCCTAACACTTAAATTAATTCTATCACAATATCTCCAACTATGCAATTACTTTATTAAAATTTTTTACTTGACACCACCAAAATTTTATAGTAACATTAAATTACCGGAAGAGAAATCTTCGTCAGGTCGATAGTTAGTCAGTGATTTTTTTAAATTAAGCGTGCTATTCTGTACGCCACCCTAACTGGGAAAAGCTACTCTAAAGTAGCTTTTTTCTTTTACGGTAAAATAATTTCAAAATCAACTAATTGCTTCAAATTCTCTTCTATGACTTCATTACTACTAAAATCAAGTAATGTTTGGCATCTAATTGTCCCAGCAAGCAAATCCGCCGCCTGCACTACATAACACTTATCTGATGCCTGATACATAAGTTTTATCTCTAACTTTCCAAAAATAATCGGTAAAAAAGTTGCCGCATAATTAAAACTCGTAATCCCATATTTAAGTTCTTCTAACAACCCATCTTTTAAATTATAATACCCATTATTCTTAGTACTTTGTTGGTCAATATTTAAAATGAGTCTAATATCTTTATTAGAATCAACCATTTTAAGACTTATCAATCTCTTAATAATTTCCTTAATCATTCTTCGCATCGAATAATCTAAAAATCTCCCCTTCGCTGCCTTATTATTCTTGATATAATCATAAACTTCCTCGTTTTTTATTACGAGGGCCACAATATAATATTTATGCAAATAATTCATAATTCTTCTTTTATGTTTCGGCTTAATATTTGTATTTTTAATCTCTGGACACTTCTTATTACAATTTTCCCTATGTTTACAATAACTACACTTTATCTCATTCACAATACTCCGATACTGTGTTATAAACTTATCTTTTTCTCTCTTCGACAAAAAAACTAATCCCCCATATACACTTATCCATTCTTTTGAAGTAAGTTTTCCCGAATCGTCCAAATTAATATAAATTTCTTGCACATTTTTCTTCACCATTTGCCCCCTACTAACTTATCTATTTTTTAATTCTTCTATTTCCTCAAGACTTAAACCAGTATATTTTTGAATAGTGTTAAAATCAACATTATCTTTTAACATCAACTTGGCTATTTCAATATTTCTACTCTCATGGCCCTCATTAAAATCATAAATAGAATCAACCATACTATATTTAGAATTTACATTATTATTAATTCTCACAGTTTGTAAATCAAGTTTATCTTTAATTAACTCTAAATCGATATCTAAAGCTTTAGATATTACTAATTCCACAAAGAGACGACACTCCTTACAAGTGAATATAATATTGGCAATCTTGTCATTTAATAACTTTGGTGTCTTTTCTTTTTTCATAATTTTTC
>CANOGG010000208.1 GCA_947565485.1 uncultured Mycoplasma sp.
ATGCTCCCCCTACATCTTTGCTATATTGCCAATTATTTATATATCATCTCTATCTTATTTAACATCGAACCCCTATATAAATATAGTTATCTCTTATCTTTCCTAGGTCCCATACCTGCTATAATATTTTTCGATGTTCCAAGCCTATGGGAGTCATTTAACTTTTATTTATATGTCATATCTCATCACTTCCTTGTTCTATCAAGCTATCTTACTTTTAATATGTACCCTAAGAAAATAACCATTAAAAACACCATCACCCTAACAATAGTCCTAAACGTCTATTATCTAATTATGTGCCAGTTTAATCGAGTATTCCAAACTAACTATTGTTTCTCAAATGGCATTCCTCCCTTTATACCGGAAATTTTTCCTTTCTTAAAAAAGATACCTACTACTTTAACTCTCGAACTAACTGAGATTTTTATTCTCTTCCTTTTATATAAATACTACAACCATGAAGAACAAAATCTTACAAGCTTGACTTAACTTTTTTATAATCCAAACTTAGCAAAATAAAGGTAAATAAATTGTATAGTTTACTCCATATTAATAATATGCTATAATATAAACATAAAGAAGGAGGAAAAAATGAATAAATTACTACCAAAAACATTCCTTTGGATGTTTATTGGCTTAGTTGTAACATTTGCGACTGGATTTGTTGTTTCATTAAGCGAAAATATGCTTGACACGGTTTTTAGCTCATTATACATAGTTCTAATAATAATAGAACTTGGACTCGCAATCTTTTTCTCGGCCCGTGTCCACAAAATGAGTCCTACGACAGCTAAGGTATGCTACTTACTCTATTCGTTTGTAAGTGGTCTTACATTTTCAAGCATCTTTGTTTGTTTTGAACTAGATTCCATCATGTATATCTTCTTAATTGCCGCGGCAGTCTTTGGTGTTTTTGCCCTCATTGGTTATAAAACTAATATGGACTTAAGTGGTCTTGGAACATATCTCTTAATGGGTCTTATCGCTGTAGTTGTCTGTGTTATCATTAACATATTCTTTGGAAACAGCACATTTGAAATGGTCATATCTATCATCGCTTTGGTCGTTTTCTTTGGCTTTACAGCTTATGATATCCAACATGTAAAGATACTCCAAGAGGGTGGCGTCGATGATGATGTTGCAGCGGTCCATGGTGCTTTTGAACTATATTTAGACTTTATAAATATATTCTTACACCTTTTAGAATTAATTGGAGATGCCAAAGATTAGGCATCCCTTTTATTTTGTTTTGACTTTCTCTATTCCTTAAGATAAAATGATAATATAAATAAATGAAATGCGAGGTATAAAAATGATAACTCTAACCAAAAATTTAAATGAAGCCAAGTTTGTCACTCATGCTGGCAATTTCCACGCGGATGACTGTTTTAGTGCAGTCTTCCTAGACAAATTATATGGTAATATCACTCTTATAAGATTAAATGAGTACCAAGATGATGGCACTAAACTAGCCTTTGATATTGGCCTTGGTAAATTCGACCATCATCAAAAGAATTTTGCCCAAAAAAGAACAAATGGTATTCACTATTGTAGCTTTGGTCTTCTCTGGCAAGAATTTGGTCGCGAATATCTAAAGAAAATTGGTATCGCTGAAATAGAGGAAACTTTCCAAACCTTTGATTATCTTCTAGTAAATGCCATTGATGCTTTTGATAATGGCGAATTTAGTATAACATCTGACTATAATATTTACACGATATCCAGTCTTATCGAACTTTTTCGTCCACCCCTAAATGCTAATGCTGATGAGGATGCCTGCTTTCTTAAAGCCACTGAGTATGCGAGTACTATTTTCGAACTCGTATTAAATGACGCCTTAAATAAAGTCCAAAATATCACTCTTATTAAAGAAAAAATTCCTACTATCCAAGATAAAATTCTCATACTAGATGAATTTATTCCCTACGAATATGCCTTATTTGCCTTAAACCTTGATGTTGATTTTGTCGTATATCCATCAAACCGTGGTGGCTATACAGCTAAAACCGTTCCTACTACCTATAAAGGTTTTACATCTAAAGTGCCTTTCAAAAATGAATGGACTGGACTTAGAGATGAAGAGTTGGCTAAAGTAAGTAATATTAAAACTGCAAGATTTTGTCATAATAAATTATTTTTATTTACTGCTGATACTAAAGAGGATGCTTTGCTAGCTGCAAAGATTTGTAAGGAATTGACAAAAAAATAATAATAGTATAAAATACAAGCTACTAGGAAGGTACTAATTATGAATACAAAAATGAATTATTAAACTTAAAAAGAAGATTAATAGCTTTCTCACTAGCTAGTGGTTGTATGCTTAGCTTAAGTGGATGCGAAACCAAAGGAAATACTCCTTCGTCAAGTAAAGCAACTATAATTGCTCCCTCAGAAGAAAATACTAATAGAAGGGAACAATTTTTAAGTATTTATGCCAATAGAGCAGTAATTATAGAACCAAATTCAAGTAGTTTTAGACTAGATGGCTCTTATTATAAAATTCCTTTAGATAATGGTCATATATTTATTCCTATGGCACAATTTATCTATTTCACTATGATAATGCTTAGTTCGAAGCTATGTACTTCCAGTGCATAAATTCTTT
>CANOGG010000209.1 GCA_947565485.1 uncultured Mycoplasma sp.
TACTATGAAACTACTTATCTTCCAGTAACCATTCTATAATATTCTTATGAATTATCCCATTTTGCGAAAAATCTAGCGTGTCTGTCGAAATAACATACTTCGGATAATTATCCTAGATATTATCAAAAACGCCAAACTCCCTATCAAGTATCTCATAACTAAGTTTATACACCACTTGAAAATATTTCTTCTCTTTGAAATTAGTCGCAATAAAATCAACCTCACCTTTATCAAGTGTTCCAATTTTTACATCATACCCCGCGGCTACTAACTCATTATAAACAATATTTTCCAAATATGCTCCTAACTGTAACTTTCGTGAAGTATTATTTACTTGTCCCAATCCTAAATCTGTCAAATAATACTTATACTTCTCATTAAGTATTCTCTTACCCCTCACATCAAATCTATCTACTTTATGTATTAATAATGCTTTACCCATATACTCCAAATAATTATATAAGGTATTCTTAGCAACACTTCTGTTATCACTCAGAAAGTATTTTACCAAATTATCCGCTGAAAATATTTGCCCTAGAGTTGTTACAATATATTCCAATATCCTATTAAAAAGGTCCAAGTCTTTAACAGCAAATCTCTCTATTATATTCCTCACCACAATTGAATTATACACATCAGCTAAATAAGCTCTCACCTGTTCCTCTCCCTCTAAAACAAGCCTTTGAGGCATTCCACCCCACATAATATACTCATCAAAATCTTCCTGCAACTCATATTTTGTTTTATCTAATTTTCCCTTTAATTCACATACTTCCTTGAATGTAAAAGGAAAAATTTTAAAACTAACATACCATCCGGCAATATGTGTTGCAAGCTCTGAGGAAAGTAAATCACTATTAGAACCCGTAATAAATACTGATATTTTATCCCCATACTTTGCTTTAAAGGAATTTGTTGCTTTCTCCCATCGCTCCACATTCCAAATCTCATCAAACAAAACATAATATTTTTTATCATCTTTAAATTTCTCATTAATATATTTATTTAAGTCATCATCGTTTTTTATAAAATCATACTATTTTAACTCAAAATTCACATATATAATGTGTTTGTCATCGATTCCCTGAGCCTTTAACTCATCTCTTATCTGCACAACTGACTTTCCACATCTTCTAATACCGATTATTACTTTAATCAAATCCTGGTCATAAAAACCTCTAATTTTCGTTAAATATTTTTCCCGAATAAGCATCATTATCGCCTCTTTAATTAATTTACTAAATTATTCTAGCTTTGTCAATTTTGTATCGTGCAAAACACAAAAACGTCTTTTTTTCAATTTTGTATTCCAAAGAATACTTTTTTACATCTTCTTAAGGCCTTTATGGTTCTTCATCAGCTTCCTAACACCATAATTCCTTGCAAAAGCAATACTGACAAACCTCTCATCAACACCTATTACCACACCCCGACCATATATCGTATGCATCACAATGTCTCCCTTTTTAAAATCGACATCTTCATCACTATACATCATACTCTTATCTAAGACTTTCTCTTCTTTAATACTCATATTACTAGACTCTAATACTCTCTTATCAATTTCACTAATAAATCTTGATGGTGCATTACTTGTCGTCTTACCATAAAGCATTCTCTTCTTCGCATTCGTTAAATATAACTTCTCTTTGGCTCTCGTAAATCCCACATAACAAAGTCTGCGTTCTTCCTCAATTCCCGCATCTCCATCTGTAAAAGCATTCTGATGAGGAAATATCCCCTCTTCCATTCCAGTAATAAAGACAATTGGAAATTCTAACCCCTTAGCACTATGTAGTGTCATAAGTGTTATCACTTCATCACTCTCTTGATGTTCCGTAATATCTGCGACTAAACTAATATCATCTAAGAAGTCACCTAAGTTTACTGATCCCGTTCTTGCCTCAAAAGACGCTGTAATACTCTTAAACTCCATCAAGTTCTCAAGTCTTAGCTCACTATCCAAAGTCTTCTCTAGCTCAAGCTCTTTTTTTAACCCACTCTTATCTAACACAACATCTATAAACTCTGTCAAAGATAAATTTAACAAATCTTTTTGTAACTCTAAAATCAAATTCTTAAATTCTTGCTCTTTACCTCCATCTATTGCCTCAAACATTGAAACTCCAAGACTCTCCGCTCTAAACGCCAAATCCTCAACACTCTTATTTCCTATCTTTCTCTTTGGTACATTTATAACTCTTCTAAGACTAATATCATCACTAGTATTATTAACAAGCCTCAAATAGCATAACAAATCTTTAATCTCTTTCCGATTATAGAAATAAAAACTTCCAAACACTTTATAAGGATAATTATTATTAAGAAGCACCTCTTCAACATTTCTTGACTGGGCATTCGTCCGATAAAATATCGCTATATCTTTATAATTATACCCCTCACTTAAAAGCCTCTTTATCTCATCTACCACTAGTGCTATCTCATGTTTCTCATCATAACTCCTAAAATACTTAACTTTAACTCCATCACCTAAATTACTAAAGAGTTCCATATTTTTTCTTTCTTTATTATTCTTAATAACTGAATTAGCCGCGTCTAAAATATTTTTAGTACTCCGATAATTCTGCTCTAAAGCGACTACAT
>CANOGG010000210.1 GCA_947565485.1 uncultured Mycoplasma sp.
TAGTTAGGCTTAACCAGGAGCTTCGGATACTATTATTTTTTTCAGTTAAAATGCGGTTTTCGGTGTAAAAATTATTGTAAAGGTTGGTTATCTTATAGAGGTATTCAGCGATTTCATTTAAAGAGCAGTTTTCAAAGCTGCGACGGATAATTTTTTTTAAATCGAGCATAGCTAAGGCGATTTTTCGTTCCATTGGGGTAGTAAGAGTTTCGACTTTGGTGTAAGTTATATTATTTTGACTCGCTTTTTGGAGAAGAGATTTCATTCTAATGGTTGAATATAAAAGATATGTGCCAGTTTTGCCATTTAAGTCAGTGAACTTTTCGAGGTCGAAATTGTAGTCAGTAGTGCGGACAGGGAGTAAGTCAGCGTATTTGATAGCAGCGATAGCAATAGTTTTAGCGATACTTTGGCGATTTTCAGTAATATTTTCTTGGAGTCTTTTTTCACATTCCTCGGTCACCATGTCTATGAGGTTAGATAATGGCATAACTCCACCGTCACGGGTTTTAAAAGGTTTGCCATCAGGGCCATTCATTGTGCCAAAGCCATTAAAGACAAGTTTTAGATTAGAGGGGACAATATCACTTTTGTAGCTAGCACGAAAAACTTGTTTGAAATGGAGTTCTTGGCGTTTATCGGTCATGTACCATATTTCATCTGGGGTGTATTTATTGGTTCGTTCCCAGATAGCGGCAAGGTCAGTTGCTTCATAAGAGACAGCACCATTGCTCTTAATCATGATAAGAGGTGGGATTTCTAGTTTATCAGTTTCTTCAGAGACATTGATAACTTTAGCACCATTACTTTCTTCAATAATATTTTTACTATAAAGATAATTAAATAGTTCGTCCATGTAGGCGAAATTATCACTTTCTCCTTCCCAAAGGTCAAAGTCAACGTTTAAGTCGTGATAGATTTTTTTAACTTCTTTTAAGCTAACTTCGACAATTAAACGCCAAAGAGCATAGTAGCCAGGATGTTTATTTTGGAGGTCGTAGTTTATTTGGCGAGCTTCTTCCATAATTGCTTCGTCTTCTTTAGCTTTAGTTGTTGCAATAGGGTATAATTCTAATAAGTCTTCGTTAGTGATGGTAAAATCAACTTTTTCGCCAGAATAGTTTTTTTGGAAGAAAGGAAGTTCGGGGTGACGGGTTTTTATCTCTAAAATAACCATGCCCATTGGGCGACCCCAATCACCTAGATGAACATCACTTATAGTCTTGCAGCCGATAGCATTACATAATCTTTTTAGGGCTTCGCCAATGTTGGCACTACGTAAATGACCGACATGAAGAACTTTAGCAACGTTAGGGCCACCATAATCAAGGAAAATAGTCTTGTTGATATCTTGTTGGTAGTTGATGGTTATATCCTCGTTTGAATCGTTTAGGAAGTCAATTAGAAAATCGTCAGTAAATGTGAGGTTGATAAAACCAGGACCAGCGATATTAGCATCCTTGATTTCAGGATAATTTTTAATTTCCGGTAGTAGCTTTTCGGCTATTTCTTTGGGGTTTTGGCGATAGCTTTTAGCGAGAGGCATGAGGCCATTATATTGGTAGTCGCCTAGTTCAGGGCGATTTGAGGGATTAATAGTAACATTTTCTACGAAATAGCCAAATTTAGTTAGACTTATATGGATTTTTTTTTCGATTTCAGTTATTTTATATTTCATTGTTTACACTTCCAATCTCAATATTTATTTTTAGGGGTAAGTCCATACTTATTAGTTTATAGCTAATAGTTATATATTTATTATCGACAAATTCAAAATTAATAAACTCTAAAGGGATGTCAAGGGTTTGGTTTAGTTCTTTTAGAGTAAGAGAACATTTATCTTGAGTGATTTTTAGGATAGTTTCAATGTTTTCTTTGGTGAATTTAAAGGTGTGGAGGTTTATTTTGATAGTGTCGCTATCAGTGTGATAGGATAGATAGTTGTTTTCAAGATAACCAGTAGTAGTAGTTTTGTAAAGATTAGTTTCGCCCTCGGTTGTGGTTATAATTAAATTATGGTACATAGTATCCCTCTTTTATAAGTTAAATTATACTAAATATGGGAAATATTAGCAAGAAAAAAAATTCACTTTTAAAGTTAGTGAATTTTCTATATTATTTATGACATCTTTGTTCGATTGATTCGTTTAAGATTATCTTGTCAATTTCTTCTTTAGAAATAACAGGTAAGTTATATTTTACAGCTAGTAGGACATACATATCTTCATTAGCATCAGTGAATGTTAAATTATTTAGTAGTTCGAATGATTGGGCAGAGAGCATACCCTCTTTAGCAAGGCTCATAAATTCTGATATTTGTTTTAAACACATATTAATATAGTTAGTGTTTTCAGGATTATGAGCTTGTTTTTGAAGTAATTCTTGAGCGCGAGTTTCAACATTGTAATAAGTTTCATTGATGGTAATATGTGGGTCTTGGTTTGCGTATTTTTGGTTTTTTTCTGCGTTTAACTCTGCTAATCTAGCAGTGATGATAGAGGCATAATTTTCAAATAATAAGTGGTTGGTAACATTAGTTTTTAGAACAGCGATGTAGTCAGTAATTATTTTATCATCAATGTTTTTAGTAAGTTCTACTAG
>CANOGG010000211.1 GCA_947565485.1 uncultured Mycoplasma sp.
GGTATGCAAAGATTACTTTAAGTAAACTTGGCTCGCCTCTGGATGTTGTTTTTCCAATAACTGCGAGTAATCTTGATTTAGCACCATTTTTTAAAGAAGGAAAAGTTGATTTAGAAGTTATTATTCCTGAGAGTCCTTTTAAAACAGTTATTAGTTATGATACGAATAATTATGTATGGGGGAATAATGTAGGCGAAGTAACTTTAGAAGATGGTAAGATTTTAGAAGTAGTGCTTATGGATAGAGATGGTGAAATAAGTATTTATAAAATAATTCCGTCTTTGGGAACAGCTAAATTAAATAAAGTTAATTTTGATAAGGGCACTTATGAATTTGAAAGTGATGTATATGAGTATAAGTTTAATGTTGATTATAGTGTGAAAGAATTTAAGCCGGTGATTGAAGCACCAGAGGGTGTTAGTTATATGCAAAATAAAACCAATTTAGTCGTGGGCGAGAATGTGATAACTATTGATGTAACTGGAAATAATTTAAAGCCTAGTACTTATAAGTTTATAATAACAAGAAATAGTAAAGAAAATATAGAGCCTAAAGTGACAAATTATACATTTAATACCACGACTAATAGTGGATATTATGAGTTTGTAGTGCCATATACAACAGATTATACATTAGAAGTATGGGGCGCTAGTGGAACAGGTAGTCATACTTATTCTGATGGCGGTAATGTTGGACCAGCTGGTAAAGGAGGATATTCTAAAGGAACAGTGCGCTTAACAGCAGGAGAGACACTTTATATTTATGTAGGTAGTAGTGGTAGTTATAGGTCTAGTGCAGGTACTATTGCTGGTGGTTGGAACGGTGGTGGTGCTGCTTGGAAAACGAAAACTGACCACTGGACAGTATTTAGTGGTGGTGGTGCTACAGATATGCGTTTGGTTGGCGGAGCAAGTAATAATTCATCTTCCTTATTGTCGCGTATAATTGTCGCTGGAGGCGGCGGTGGCGGTAGTATGCTTACTGGTGCAGGTGGTGCTGGAGGCGGACTTAGTGGTGGTGCTGGTGCTTATGGAGGTTCAGGGGTAAATGGTGTTGGGGGAACACAAACTTCGGCAGGTAAAGGAGCTTCTTTTGGTAAGGGAGCTGATTCGACGAGTGCTAATGGAGCAGACCCTAATTGGGGTAGTTCTGGAGGCGGCGGTGGCTGGTATGGCGGCGGTGTCGGAGGTTGGGGCTCAGGTGCTGGAGGTTCAGGTTTTGTTTGGACAGAAGAAACAAAAGGAAATGTGCCAGTAGGCTATCTTCCAGCTAGTAAATATTATTTGAAAGATGCTAAAACTATTAGTGGAACAGCGGCGATGCCTGATTATAAGGCAGCAGGAACCAATATGACAGGTAATTTAGGTAATGGTTATGCACGTATTACGTATTATAATCCAGAGGATTTAGATGAAGTTGCTAGTATTACTGTTAATAAGGGCGAGTTTACACCTAGTTTTGATAAAGATGTGTTTCAATATGATTTAATATTAAATAAAGAAGATACAGAAATTACTATAAGTGCAGAAACTTTAAAGGGCGAGGGTTTGGTTATGGGAACAGGTACTTTTAAAGTGGATGCAGGAGAGAATAATTTTGTTGTAACATTTACAAATACGAATGGTGAAGTTACTAATTATACAATTAGAGCATTAAGACCAGCGGTTGAAGATGCAACACTGGCTGGTTTTAGGGTAAATGGAGTATTGTATGAGGTAACAGACCCAGAACAATTAGTATATGAGATTGAAGTACCAACAGAGGTCGAAAAAATAAATTTAGAACCGTTAAAAAAATATCCGGGTCAGGTAATAACTGGGGAGTTGGTATTTGATTTTGGAGAAACAAAGGTTACTAAGACAATTGTAGTAGAAAGTGAAAAGAGTCTAACTAATAAGATATATACGTTTAATTTTAGGCGGAAGAAAAGTAGTGAGCTTAAAAGACTTAATTTAGGAATTGGCAAATTAGATAAAGTCTTTAGTCCAAAGATAACAGAATATGAGTTGGAGATAGATGATTCTGTAAGAGAAGTAGAGATTGATGCAATACCATATTTTGAAGAAGCTAAAGTTAAGATTGTCGAGAATAGATATGTTGGAGTAAATGATAAGAAAATAGTTATAACGGTCGAGTTAGAGGGGGTAGCAGATACAGTTTATACGCTAAATATTAAGAGAGTAAAGCCAATGCTAGAACCGATTGATACAGGATTTAATTATACTGGAAATTATCAGGTGTTTATTGCACCTAATTCAGCTTATTATACACTAGAGGTATGGGGAGCTAGTGGGTCTGGTAGTTTTATGTATAGTGATGGGGGAAATGCAGGTCCAGCAGGAGCAGGTGGTTATTCTAAGGGAACAGTATATCTAAATGCTGGTGAGAAATTATATGTTTATGTGGGAGGTAAAGGAAGTTATAAAACAAGTACGGTTGGAACAGTTGCTGGTGGTTGGAATGGTGGCGGTGCTGCTTGGAAGAATACGAATGACCACTGGACAGTATATTCTGGTGGAGGAGCAACAGATATAAGATTTGTGGCTGGTTCTTGGAATGATAATAGTTCGCTTTTATCGCGGTTC
>CANOGG010000212.1 GCA_947565485.1 uncultured Mycoplasma sp.
ACATAAAAAAGATAGAAGTATTATTCTTCTACCCTAGGCTGTAAATACTAACCAATTATATATAATATTTTATTTCATAGCTGTTATTAGCTCTTGGTGGGGCCAGATTTTAGGAGAATGATTTTTTAATGGAGATGTTTTTTATTTGCTGGTACTTACCGAAACTGTTTTGGCATTTCCTAAACTTTCAGCAATGGTGACCATTTCTTCAGTTGAAAGGTCGTTACTGGTTAGATAATACGAAATATTTTCACTGGTCCAATACATAGAATTGGCACTTTTGGCTGCGATTGTATCACTAAGCATAATAGGTTCGCCATAAACAGGAATGATTTCAAAATCATTAGTAATACTTGCTACTTCTTCAATTAAGACAAAGTTTTTATCACCAGCAAAGGTTAGGATAACTCTATTTCCTTCATCAGTATTTATTTTTTCGCTATTAGAGAGATATGTTTCCTTAGGAATATATAGAGGATAGATAATACTGTCAATAATATTACTGGTTTTTTTATCACATTCTTCGTTTTCACAAGCATTATTGGTAGGATTAGTATTATTTTTAGAATTATTATTTGGAGTATTATTGGCTTGATTATTTTCTTTATCAGGATTATTTTCATTATTTGAATTATTGTTTTCTTTTTTATCATTTTGGTTGTTGGAGTTAGGTTGTTTATTATTTTCATCAGAATTTTTGTTAGTATCGATTAATTCTTCAAGAGCAAAATCTTCTTCTTTTAAATTAGCCTTCATATTTATAGAGGAAAAAACAACTTTAATATTGGCAATATTATCAGCATCATAAACTTCAACTTTTTCGATGTTCATGTTTTTATCAAAGTATATTTTTTGGTGTGTCAACTCGGAATTATTAGGATAATTTACCTTACTTGTTACAATATAACCTTTATCTTTTTCTTCAAATTTACTTTCTTTGTCATTTTTGATATCATTTAGAAGAGATGATAAAATATAAGATTGACTGGAACTTTTAGGCCACTCACTTTGGAATTTGAAACTTTTATTAAGAGATGGAGTAACGACATAAACGCCTTCTTTATTTTTTAAAATTATTTGTTCGTGATTGTTAGTTTGATTCACAAGGATAACTTTATAAAATTCTTCTTGGAGATAATTTGCTTCGATACTATAAGTAAAGGTCTCCTCATTACTTAGGATTTCCATATTACCTTTTAGAGTATAAGATTTTGAGTCGGTAACTTTTTTTTCAAATTTACTTAATAAGTCTTCATTACTTTTTTTACCACACCCTGTTAATAGTAGCATTAAACATGTTGTTAGTACTACAATTTTTTTCATAAAACACTTCCTTTTCTAATTAAATATATTTATATAAATTTAAAATATGCTTTTAATTTAGCTTTATTATTTATGAGAAAGATACCTATTGTTTTTTTAAGATTTGATTGTATGAAAATAGTTAATATATAGATATTTTAAACTAGTAAGCTAATGGTGATAAATTAAAGGTATAAAAAATCACTTTTAGTTTAAAATAATAGCAAAGGGTGTGATAAAATGGAGACATTACAAAAGATAGCATTAATTTTTACAATTATTGGAGCCATTAACTGGGGACTTATTGGATTTTTCGATTTTAATTTAGTTACTAGTTTATTTAAAGACTCTTCAATAATTACAAGAATTATCTATTCTATTGTAGGAATATGCGGAGTAATTAATATATTATTATTATTCTATCATATAGAAAAGGACCCTCATTAATTAGAGGTCCATTTTTTTTAATAAGTTTTTAGAATGGGCGACTTTTAAGTAACCCATGTAACTGGCTTTTACTTGGTTATAATTGGGAGCATTTATATTTTTTAGCTTACGCATCTTTTTTTTGATTCTTCTTTTAGTTTGAGAATTAATTTTGATTATAAGTTTTTTACCCTTTAAGAAAAAATGGTAGCCTAAAAAGCCAAAACCATGATTTAAGTCATAGATATTGGTTTTTTTGTTTAATTCAAGTTTAAATTCTTTTAGTTTTTCTTCAATTTCCTTTTTCAAAACTTTTAAGCGTTCTTTGTTAGGGTCAAAAATAACGAAATCATCCATATACCTTATATAATATTTGCAGTGGAGACGTTCTTTGATATAGTGGTCGAGGTCATTTAAAAAATAGATAGCTAGGAGCTGAGAGGTCATATTACCGATAGGAAGGCCCTTACCTTGAGGATAAAGGGGTATTTTTTTTAATTCGGCTATTTTCAAATCTTTGTCTAATATATTTAATTTACTGACGCGAGCTATTTCACGATTAATTACTTTTTTAATATTTTCATTAACATAAGTTTGGTCGGTTGAGTCAATTATATTTTTTACTATTTTATATACTTCGGGGTCATCAATAAATTTACTAACTTTTTGTAATATTAGTTCATGGTCAATGCTATAAAAGTATTTTTTGATGTCACATTTTAAAACATAAACTTTATCATAGTTTAACTTTAGTTTATTAATATATTTTTTAACATATCTAATTCCTTCTTTGGTGCCTTTACCTTCACGTGTAGCAACATTTTGAGGTATTAAATGAGGATATATACC
>CANOGG010000213.1 GCA_947565485.1 uncultured Mycoplasma sp.
CTGCCTCTATTACCCTCTCATATACCCCAAACGTCATGGCAAGCATCGCTCCACTCACCCCTGGCATAACCTTACCTATACCAACCACAAAACCTTTCATAATAAGTTTTAAATCCATCAAATTCACCATTAAATATTATGAAAAAAAATAAAATTTAGAAATTAATTCTAAACTCACATATATTCTAAAGGTATTGCATAATTCTCTAAATCAAACGGCACACCACAATTTGTACAATTTTAAAGTACAACCTTAAAATTGTACAAAAACAAAATTCAAAAAAGAAGACTAACAACATCTTCTTTCATAAACATTTTGGACATCATTTTCTTCACAACAAGAATATTGTGGCGTATAAGTATGACGATATATATGATGATTAATTATTCTTGTATTGCAAGGAATTATATGTGGTACACAATGATTGATATAACGATTAACTACTGTCTCTCTTGGACACTCATAAACTGGTGGACAAACAACACCGGGAAGTACATCTCCCATCATTTCATTTTGCATAGGACATCCCATAAAACCACTATTCATTCCAAAAGAACAACAAGAACTTGAGATACCCATATCTCCCATATTTTGATAACCACTATTAAAATCATTCATTGGCATATCGCCACTTTGATAATTACTATTAAAGTAACCTTCCGCCTGCATTGATTCAAAATCTCGATTATTATTATTAAATTTCATGTTAAACATTCCTTTCTAGTGTATCATATGACTAAAAAAACAAAACAGTTAGGTTTTAAACCTAACTATTAGTGAAAAACAAATTTAACATACATATCATCAAATTTACGATTAAACCATAATAAAGTGTCCCCACCATCATAACCATACCCAAACCAAACAAAAACTTATTTGGTAAAATAACAAGTATAACCGCCGGTCCTATAATTCCCATTAATAAATTAAGAACCACCACTAAATATAGATATCGCCTTACATTAACATCTATCTTACTAAGTATAAACCGCATTAAAAAATATAATACCAAACTAATCCCAACTAACGCGCCAAAATACACCACTACTTTTAAAAACTTTATTTTAATATCTATACTACTAACTAACAACATAAAAAACGTATAAAATATAAATTCAAATATCGCTAGAAATATCGCCACTAACCTTTTCATAACATCCCCTAAAATGGCAACTTCATATTACCATTACTAACTTGTCGCATCATCATTTTCATCTGTTCAAACTGTTTTAAAAGTCTATTAACTTCTTCAACACTTCTTCCACTTCCCTTGGCTATCCTCTGCTTTCTACTTGCTTTTAAAACCTCGGGATGTCTCCTCTCATAAGGTGTCATCGAACTAACTATGGCCTCGACATGCGCTATTTGTTTCGGGTCAATATTAATATCGCCAAGACCCATTTTTCTCGCCCCCGGAAGCATCTTCAAAATATTTTCTAAAGGTCCAAGCTTTTTAATCTGCCTTAAATTAGTCATGAAATCTTCCAAATCATAGCTACCTTTTTTCATCTTTGCCATCTGACTCTTAGCATCATCTTCACTCATAATGCCCTCGACTTTCTCCGCAATTCCCAAGATATCGCCCATATCCAAAATCCTATTAGCCATTACTTCTGGATAAAACTCGCGAAGTCCATCCATTTTTTCGGAATCTCCGACAAACTTAATTGGAATATTAGTCAAATGTCTAATTGAAAGCGCTACTCCCCCTTTAGTATTACCATCAAGTTTCGTTAAAATAGTCCCCGTAAGATTAAAAGCCTCATTAAAACCTGTAATAACATTTATTGCATCTTGACCCATCATCGCATCGACAACCAATAATGTCTCATCAATCTTAAAATTACTGCTAATATCTTTTAACTCTTGCATAAGTTCTTCATCAATTTGTAGTCTTCCAGCCGTATCCACAATTATATAATCAAGCTTCTCACTCTTCGCAAATTCTAATGCCCCTTTAATAATTTCCACTGGCTTGATTTTACCTTTCGTAAACACTGGAATATTAAGCCCTTTTCCAAGATCCACTAACTGGTCAATCGCCGCGGGTCTATATATATCACACGCAACCAAAAGTGGCTTCTTATTATGTTTCTTTCGTACCAAATTAGCAAGCTTTCCTGCTGATGTTGTCTTACCACTTCCTTGAAGACCACAAAGCATAACCATAGTCGTCCCACTATTGATTTTAAGTGGCACATAGTCTCCTCCTAAAAGCGCCACTAACTCATCTTTTACGAGTTTAATAAATAACTCATCGGGCTTTAAATTCTTTCCGACATCTAACCCAAGGGCCTTTTCTTTAACTGTCGCAACAAACTCTTTTACTACCTGATAATTTACATCCGCCTCTAACAAAGCGAGCCTAATCTCCCGCATCGCCTCACTTATATTTTCTTCATTAATAACCCCCATCCCACGAATATTCTTAATTGCTTTACTAATTCTATCTCCCATGTATTCAAACATTTTATATCATCTCCAGTAAACTTATTGTATCAAAATCTAACTTAAAAAACAAGTAACTAGCATTTAAAAAGAAGCCTCTTAATTAAGCTTCCTAACTCTTCCTC
>CANOGG010000214.1 GCA_947565485.1 uncultured Mycoplasma sp.
TTGATGGTTAGTTCACTTTCCATGATATATTTAATATCAGCGATGGCTTTATCAATGTTAAAATGACCATTGCCGATGGGATAATAGACAGGATAAAATTTGTAGGTGGTCCCTTTTATTTTTCTTAAGAAACATTGACGCCTAGTTTTAGAGACTGATACTCTGGTATTTAGGACGATAGAACTTACTTGATTGCCAAAAAGAATAATAACTTCAGGTTTGATGATGTTTATTTCTTCTTTTAAAAGATTTAAGTACTTTTTTAGAACTTCGTCTTTTAGAGGCCTAGCATCAAGCTGGGTGCATTTGCCAAGATTAGTAATAAATATTTGGTGGCTGCTTACGTTTTCATAGACAAGATTCGCAAACTCGGGAGTCCAATCTTTGCCTTTAATACTTTTAATTTTAGCATATATTTCTTCATCAATTAAATTTAGACTTGCAAATAAGTCCCAAACATTTTTAGTCCCTATCCAAGGCTTTCGAGGCCCAGACCATGATTTTTTAGAGGCGATATTGCGGGCGGTAGGATTCATAAAGACGAAACATATTTTAGGGTTAGTAGAACATCCACCATTATAGATAGAGTTTAATTCTTGGGCACCATATTTTAATTGGAGCTTGTCATATTTGATATTTAGGTCTTCTAAAGTCATAGTTTAGGACTCCTTTTTTTCGGTATTAATTTTTGATTGGTTGGCATACTTCTTTTAATTTTTGCCAGATTTTAACCATAGCATAAGTATCAAGTTCACAGTATTTTAAGAGACTATCGCGGATAACTTGTTGTTCCTCAGGTGAGAGGCTTGCTATGTTGGCATAAGATGTCATAGCTTCACTGCCATTATGAATGAGATTTAGGCTATGATAGTCCAGGCTCGGGTCACTTGGAAATAAAGCTGGTAAAACATATTTTATAGAATAAGAGCCTTGCATATTCCCAGTATAGTAATGATGATTTTTAAAGGGAAGCATTAGGTCGCACATGCTATCATGAATGTTTAGAAGATGTGTTCGTAAGTCGGGATAAAGATTAGCTAAGTTTTTGATGACAGTTTTTTCGAAACTCATGTTATAGGCTAAAGTGCAAACATTTAGGGGGATATCTCGAACTAGACTTTCAGCAAGACTACGTCTTGGGTCATGGCCAGCATTTGCTAAAAACTCCTTGTGTTTTAATTCAGTATTTGGCGCTTCAAAATAATGGAGAGAATACTGGAAAGGTATTTGCATAAAGGGTTTAATACCATCATATTCAGGGATTGCTTGCTGGAAAGTTTCAAAGTCGAGGAAGTATAAAGGATAACTTAAACTATCTAAGAAGTTACTAATTTCAGTTAGTTCTTGTTTAGGTTCTTTTGCAAAAAGTTCAAATTCGATTTGTTCCTTATATTTCCAGTCGATATCTTTTTTTAGGAGGTCTTCATAACTACAGATGCCATCGTGATAGAGTTTAAGTTTAGATTTGTTGGGCATACGGCGGATATTAAAAACATTCGGTTCGGGTAAATTCTTGGTGCAGTATTTGAAGAAAGGACATGGGTACGGTTTAAAACAATTTAGAGAGATATCATTTTCTGGTTCGGAAGTTTTTTTGAAATTGGTTCTTAGTTTGGTGATGTTAGATGCGACTTCTTTTTGTTTATTTAAAATTTCCGTAGTAACATCTTTGATAGTAAAGAGTTTGTTTAAGTCAATACTCCCCTTTCGTTCATAGTCTTTATTGATATAGACAAGGCAGGCTTTAGTTAAGTTTAGGCCATTATTTAGAAGAACATAGGCTTGATAAGCAATATCATCTAAGTAGATGTCTTTAATGTCCGTGGAACTCTTTACTTCGTACATTTCATAGTTAGAGCCCTTTTTCTTTAGGAGGTCGACGCTGCAAAAGTTGTGGTCGTAAACAAAAGAAGCTTCGGTTATAACAACTTCATCTTTTTCGAGGGCTTTAGTGGTCGCTAAAATCATCGTTTGGAGGTTTTCACTAAAAGCAATATCTTCATGAGAACCAAAGAGATTTTTAGCTAATTCGCCGACATTAGTACCGGTTTCAAAAACACTGTCGTTTGATATTTCCTCTTTAACTTCAGGTTTATTTTGTTCTAGCCAAAGAATTTTGGGACACTCTTTACCCCGAGTGTATTTAGATTTGGAAAGATTAAGTTCTTTAGTTTTAGTCATATATCATTACCTCGATGTTTAAATTATAGCAAACTAATGTATAGATGTCAAATGAAAAAAAAGCTTTTAGAATTTTGGTATTCGACAAGACTATTTTTATGTTATATAGTTATTTCTTCGTTTAATATATTTGTAATATAGTCTAATGAATTATCTAAGTAATTAAAAGCTAAAGTTTCTGTCGAATTTTGTCACGAAACTTAAAAAACGGTCCCAAATTTCAAAAATAAAAAGGAAATCAAGGGGGTACAGGTAATATATATGGGTGAAAGGAGATATTTTATATGCATACTGAAAATGATGCTATAGACTTAATCAAAGATAAACACTTTAAAGTATTTTTTAAAAATAAAGATGTTTAAAAGACTTTGT
>CANOGG010000215.1 GCA_947565485.1 uncultured Mycoplasma sp.
CTTCAAATTTGGCGAAAAGATTTTATGTTTTTAATGCAGATAGTTTTGCGTTTAAGACAAGTCCTAGAGTAGTTAAGTTTGAGATGGAAGCTCAAGGGTTTAAGTGTGAGTAGGAAGTAAGAAGGTGAAGGAAGATGGATTATAAATTTTGTATTAATGATTTTGAGGGTCCATTAGACCTTCTTTTACATCTTGTTAAAACGTCGAAGATGGATATTTATGAGATAGATATTAGAGTTATTATTGAAGAGTATTTGGATTTTATTGAGAGTACGAAGAATAAAAATATAGATATTGCTAGTTCTTATTTAGTGATGGCGGCAGAGTTAATTCACTTGAAGAGTAAGATGTTAGTAAATGATAAAGAACAGGAAGAGAGTAGTAATGATGAGTTTTCTTTGAAGTCAGAGGAAGACCTTAAAAGAAAGATTTTGGAATATGAAAAGTATAAAGAGCTTACAAAAACGTTAGAAGAATTAGAGAGTAGGAGAAATAACTTTTATACTAAGAGTCCAGCGAAGTTAGATGAGATAGTGGATAAAAAAGTGGTTAAGTTTGGGGAGTTGGATGTTGAAGATTTAGTGGAAGCTTTGAAGAATTTTAAGGTGAGAGAAAAACAGATGCGGCCACTTAGTACAAAGATTACGAAAAGAGAGTATAGTGTTGAGGCACGAATCGAAGATATTAGGAAAATTTTGCAAGTTCGGGAAAAGTTGGAATTTTTAGAATTATTTCCGGAGGATAATAAAGATTTTTTGATTGTGACTTTTTTATCGGTTTTGACAATGAGTAAGAATGAAGAAATATTAATTACACAAGAAGATAATTTTAAGCCGATAATGATTGAGAGGAGGTTAGTGAATGGATAAGCTCGGAGTTTTAGAGGGGATATTGTTTGTTGTTGGTGATGAGGGGATAACTCTTAAAGGGTTATGTGACGTCATGAATATTAGTATGGATGAGGCAAAAGAGCTACTGCTTAAGTTAAAAAATAGTTATGAAGCGAAAGAGAGAGGTATTAGAATTAGTTATTTGGGAGATGCTTTTAAGCTTACGACTAAGGAAGAACATAAAGAGTATTATCAGAGATTGGTAGAGACTCCAGATGTGAATACACTGTCACCATCTTCGCTAGAAGTATTAGCAATTATTGCTTATAATCAGCCGATAACCAGAATTGAGATAGATGAGATGAGGGGAGTTAGTAGTACGCATTTGATTAGAAGATTAGTTGCCAGAGGTCTAATTAAAGAAGCTGGTAAGTCAAAACTTCCGGGGAGACCTAATTTGTATAAGACAACGCATGAATTTTTAGATGCTTTTGGGTTAGCTAGTTTAAGTGAACTACCTAAGATGCCGGAGCAAGTAGAAGAAGAGGAAGAGCAGGAAAAAGAACTCTTTACGTCTATTTATAAGGAGGATAATGGTGAAGTGGGAGTTTAGTGCTAATCTCTTAGATGGAGTGTTTGATGATTATGAAGAGATGAATGTAACAGCGATTAAGTTTAGTAAAGAAGTAATTGAAAATAAAGAGATAAAGTTTGTGACTTATAAAGAAGTGTTATATCAGGGGTGTACTTTCGAGAATGTTTGTTTTAATAATGATTTTTTAGGGAAAGTGAAGTTTCAAAATTGTGAATTTATGAATGTAAGTTTTTTAGAGTCAAGTTTTAGTAAAGTAGTGTTTAGTAATTGTAAATTTACAAACGTTAGTTTTTTTGAAATGAAAGTGGATAATGGACTGTTTTTAGAGTGTAAAGTACAACTGTCAAAGATAGAGAATAGTGAGATTTTAAATTCGAAGTTTGATGATGTGAGTTTTACAGAGAATATTCATAGGCATAATAAATATAATTTTATTGATTTTTATAAATGTGATTTTGAGGGAGAGAATTTTATAGATACAATTTTTAGGGAATGTGATCTTAAGACGAGTGATTTTAAGGAAGTTAGAATAAATATAGATGACCTTATTAGTTCTACTTTGTCAATGTTAAATGTGATACAGATTTTGGCTTATAAAGGGATTATAATAAGTGAGTAGATGGGAGGATGTAGAAAGATGAAAAATAAGAAAATAACAAGAAAGATAACACAAGGAATGTATGTACTTACGACTAGTGGTGGAGGGTGTATTGTGGATGCGGTTGCCCAGGTTAGTGCGGGAGATAATCCTTTAATTAGTGTTGCTGTCATGAAGAGTAATTATACAAATGAACTTTTAAGAGAGAATGAAAAGTTTAGTCTATCAGTAATAGGTATGGAGACAAGTCCAGAGATTATTAAGATTTTTGGGATGAATTCGATGAGGGATATAGATAAGTTTAATGATGTTCTTTATGAAGAAGTGCAAGGGGTTAGAGTTATTAAAGATAGTCTTGGGTATATGATTTGTGAAAAAGAAGAGATGATAGATAATGAGACTCATACGGTGTTTATCGGGAAGTTAGTAGAGGCGGATGTTTATAGTGATTCGGAGCCGATGAGTTATGGTTATTATCAAGAACATAAAGAGGAATTAATAAAAACAGTCACAGATGAAGGCGA
>CANOGG010000216.1 GCA_947565485.1 uncultured Mycoplasma sp.
GCTCTCCTCCAAATTGATATCTTTTTCTCCGTCATCTAAATTATATTTCTTCTTTAAATTTTGATAAGCTTCTTTATGAACCTTATAATGAACATAATGATATACTCCACTACCCATCAATCCCAGAACTAAAGGACCAAAAAACATTAAATTAAACATTCCCCCAAAAGAAGTAACCAATGAAGAAACAAAAATTGGCATCAAAAACATTAAAAGAGTAAACATACACGTCATTACTGTTGCCATTAGCATATCCATTATCGCCGTAACCCTATCATTAATTACCCCAAAGTCTCTTCTTATCGTCTCTTTCTCTATCAAAGAATCAAATTTAACAAATTCCTTATCTAAAACACTAACTAAATTATCTTTGTCCAAACTCTCTTTCTTCTCTTCTACTATAACCTCATAATTATTACTTACTACCTTAATTGCTTCAATTTCTTTATTAATATAATTAATCGCCTTATCATAAATTTTCCGCCTATTATCTATTTTTTCTATCTGCATATTATATTCTGTAATTTCTTCCAAGCGCAAAGACTCTCTATCTGCTTTACTAATATTCCTAAACTTTTCTTTAACCCTATATTTTTTATTAAGTAACATAACCTCAAGTGCTCCAAGCCCCAAAGACCCAAAAATTACAACCACCGGTAAAAATTTAATAATACTTGCATTTAAAGAAACACCAAACTTAACTATTCCAAGCTCACCAAGTAACAAAATTATATAATTTAACACGCCAAATTCCAATATATTCGCCAATTTTTCCTCGAAAGTATTCTTTTTAAGAAAGGCAACTTTCCTATTTAACTTAGCACAATTTTCATCACATTCTTTTTTATTTTCTAACAGCTTTTTTCTTATTTTCTCTAAATTCTCTATCATTTTTAAACTCCCTCCGACTGAACCATAAAATAACACCCAAACTTAAAAACGCAAAGTCAAATACATTTTATTAAATTCTTCTAACTCTTCCTATTCCTTTATCTGGTTCTTCTTCCTTTACTTCTAAATCCTCTTGATAAGTAAATGTCCTATCCTCCCTAATTTCTCTCACTTCCTGATAACTCTCTTCTTTTATTCTCTCCTCTTCCACCGCTAATACAATATCGCTAATCTTAACTAAACTCTCCTCTAAATTAATATTTTCTTCTGGGTCATCTAACTGATATTTACCTGCCAAATTACTATAAGCACTTTTATGAATTTTACTATCAAAATGATTATAAAGACATCCACTAATTAAACTAAAAGCTAACGAACCAAGTATCAACTTAACTGAAAATAAATTACTAACAACGATAGACACATGTAAACAAGATAAAAATATCGCTAACATTGAAAACAAGATAGTTCCCCCAATTACAAGAATTTTATTCATAATTCGCATATCCCGATTATTATATTTCCAAAACTTATTTAATACGATTTTTTTCGCTATTAATCCATCCAACTTTTTAAGTTCTCTTTTTAACTTTTCTTCTAATTCTTGCCTTTTTTCTCGCTCTTTACTCTCCTTTGCTAAAAACTCATAATCCTCACTTAAAGCATTCATATACTCTATTCTTGCATCAATCCTCGAAAGACATTTATCTAATATTTCCCCTCTATTTTTTATCTTTTCTAATTCTATATTATACTCGGCAATCTCTTCTACTTTTTCACTCTCATTACGCGCTTTACTAACATTTTTACAACGGTTTTTAAACTTAAACTTTTTATTTAATACCTTTAACTCCAAACCAGCAAGACTAAATGAGCCTCCAAGAACAATCAGAGGAAAAAACTTTAAAAGTTCCTCACTTAAAACCGTCCCCCAAAAACGTATTATTCCTATTTGTCCTAACATTAAAACCAAGTAATTTACTTCTGCAAAACCAATAATTGTTAATAATTTATCACTAAAAGTATTCCTTTTTATCAAACTAACTTTTTCTTCTAAATCCGCGTATTTCTCCTCATTCATTTTCTTTTTCATTACTAATTTTTCTTTCATCTTTTTTAAATTTTCAATCATTTAAAAACATCTCCTTTTCAAGTATCTAATAGAATACCACATCTTAAAAAAAAGTCAATACAAAATATGTATCAACCTAAAACTGTATTCCTAATATTTTCAATAAAATCATTCATCACTCTAAGATAATCCATCGAACCAGTCACTTGCGTATCTGTAAGAGTATAAAGCATATTGACATTAATAATATTAGCTTTAAAATTGCTCTCTAAATTCTTAATAAGCTCACTCTTCTCATCTGTTCCACATAAATATATATCTTTATATTTATTTTTCTTAAAATTACTCTTCAAATTAGCCTCATTTAGTGTCTCACTATCTAAAACCACTACATCAAATCCATAATTCTCTAAAAATTTTAATTTTTTTGACGAAACTAATAACACCGCCATTCCCTCATCCTTTGCCATATTCGCTATATTTCTAAGGTCCGCATCCATATATGAAAGCTTTTCTTCCAACTCTTTATATTTCTTCTCTATTCCCTCAATTACTGTCTTACTAGTTGTATAATCTATTAAAT
>CANOGG010000217.1 GCA_947565485.1 uncultured Mycoplasma sp.
CCCTTAAACTAGTTGAATTATTACCCTGCGCTCCCCATAAAGATATCTTATAATATCCTGAATTAGGCACTATAAAAGTCTGATAATTTCCTGTATAATCAAAACTATCCTCCACTATCGCATCTAACTTCTTATAATTTATCGTATAAATAGTCTCTGGCACAACCCCTGATGTCACTTTAATTGTAATTACTCCCTGATTTTCTAACATCAACTTATTACCTGTAATCTCTATTTTCGCTTTGGAATCAAATGGAATTGGCGTTACTTCCAAATCAAAAACATTAGTTAAAATTATCGTATTATAAACTGTATTATTAGAACTAAAAACTGGTTCTAATTTATTATCACCCAAAAGAATATTAGCAAGTTTTGTCGAATGTTCATCCGCACCTAATGGTTTCCTCTTCATATTTAATGTATAAATTCTAATATCACCATTCTCACTCGTAACTGTAATACTAGCCTGTGTTGTTGACCCAAACTCTACTTTATAATTATGTTGTCCTGTTGCCATCGCCGTATCATCATCAACTGTCCAATCGATATTAACATTCTCTGTATAAGTATCTAACTCTAACTCATACTCTTCTATTGTCGGGTCAAAAACAGGACTTAAAGCCCCATCATCAAAATGGATATTCTTAAGATAATTATTCTTACTAGCGAGCTTCACCAATTCAATTTTTGCATAACCATTTCCTGCATTACCTACTTGCGTTCCCGTTCCATCAGGTTTTGGCATCTCACTCTTACCATCTATCATTTCCGTATTTGCAAACTTATAACCAGAATAATGATAAGTCGCATCTTCTCCATCAGCTTTCGGTGTTCCATCTTCTTTAATAGCCACTACTCCTGGATGTCCTGAAATAAATGATGACCCACCAGCACCAGAATCAACTGAAAAGCCACTCCAACCAGCACCTCCGCCACCGAAGTAGCCACCGCCTCCACCAGAGCCCCACATGGTATGAGCATTTCCTCCCACACCAAAACTACCAGCACCACCAACACCTTTTTCATTTGCAGCTCCTGGTGCTGTTACTACTGAAGTCTTACCACCACTAATCTGTGTCCCTCCTGTTGGTGGTACATTAGGAACTCCCTGTGTAGGATATTTTCCATTATAACCACTAAAGCCAATTAGACCACCCGCTGCTCCTCCAGGAGCTGCATAAGCATAATCTGTAGCACCGCCACCGCCTCCAGCAACCATTATTCTACTTCTAAGAGAATTTACATTATTCCAAGTACCTGATACTAATCTAACATCCGTGGCTCCTCCACCACCATAACCATTAGCACTTCCTCCATTAACTGTATCCGATGAACTTCCGCCAATACTTCCGGCATTAAATGAAGCTGCTCTATCTGTTCTATGCTCACCTACATAAAAATATAAAGGCGTATTTTTAGCCACAAATAATTCACCTGAGGTAAACCCACCAAGTCCTCCAACAGCCCTTAGTCTCGTTCCATTATTACCTTGAGCACCCCAAAGAGATATCTTATAATAACCCGCATAATTTGGCATAAACGTCTGAGCACTATTCTTATAACTAAAACTTTGTTTATAATCTAACTTCTTTTTCGTATAATTTATCTTATAAACTGTAGGCGAAACTCCATCCTTACTAACTGTAATTGTAATCGTCCCTCTATTATTTTTCATATACTTATTTCCAGTTATCTCTATTTTTGCATCACTACTAACTGCTTTCGCATCTATCTTTAACTCAACTTCATTCTCTAAAATATCTATATTATACTCTTCTTGTCCTGCTGAAAAACTTATCGCACTCGGATAATCTTCAATCACTAAACTCTCAAGTAGTGTACTAGATGCATCTCCCGATGCTGCCAAGTAACTCTTCTCTACTCTATTATCTATATATTGTTTATCACTTTTACTAAAATAAACTACTGATATCAAAACTAAAACTATAAGTAAAATTGTTCCTCCAATTTTCTGATGCTTCATACTATTCACCAATACCTATTCTAATACAATTATAGCACATAAACACCAACTATTCTACAAATCTCAACATATTTTTACAATCAAGTATAAGGAATTTCTATCCCCACCAACACCACAGAACATAATATATATTTAAACAATAATCATCTTTCTTTAAAACAATTCTACAATAATATTTATTCTATCCATAGCTTCTTCATATGATATATTCTTAGCATATTCTTTCTTTATTTTAAAATTTTTCTTCATTGGTCATAAAACAACTACATTTAGCATAATTATTTTACCTTTCAAGCTATTATCTCTTAAAAATATTAACATTCATTCTAAATTTATAAGTTATATTATATATAAAAGCAAAATTTCTCACCTAGAAATTCTAGAGCCCAAAAAAGAAGCCTCCATCAAGACTTCTTATGCGTAATAAAGTTTACGTACCTCACCACCGGACACTTTTTTAAATCATTCCTTCTAGTGCTGTTGTACCTTTTTTTGTAAACACCTCTTAAAATTCATTTTAAGAGGGTTTTTAATGTATTAAAA
>CANOGG010000218.1 GCA_947565485.1 uncultured Mycoplasma sp.
GATAAGGACAATCCTTTTTATATGAGGGGGCTAAAAGAATATAAGAAAGATAAAAATTTTTTGGTAGATACGATAAAGCATGAGCAAGATTTATATGAAATGATTGTAAAAGAAATGTTAGATTTTGAATTGAATGAAAAGTAATTGGTAGATTTAGGTGTAATGAGAGAGATGGCATTAGGAGGTTGATTATAGTGAAGAAAAAAATTTATTTAATAGTTATTTTAGTTGGGGTGCTGATGGTTGAGGGAATATTTATAAAAGTTTTTGTGGGAACAAAGAGTAGTGAAAAAAATAATAGTTATACAAATATAAATAATAAAGATAATGATAATGATAATAGTGTTGATAATAATCAGAGTGATAGTAATATTAATGATGATAGTGTTAATACTTTAGTGTCATTGGAAAGTATGAGAGAGCTTGCTAAGAATAAGGATTTACATATTATGGATGAGTCGCTCGGGATGATTGATGGGGGAGATGTGGAATTTGATTGGTATCAGGGTTATGGTACTTTGAGTTTAAGATTAAAAAATAATGTTTTGTATTTAATAGATGAATCTAATCATGAGAGTAAAGTTACAGATATTGATGAAAAGGTTATTATGGTGATTGGGCATGGAGAATGTGATCCTTGGTCAGCAAATACACTTATTTTAACAGAAAAAGGTAATTTGTTTTTTTTGAAAGGTCAGCATGCAGGCGGTAAAATAGATAAAGAAACATTTAATAAGTTGCAGAATAATGAGTCTGTAAGTTTAAATTTAAAAAAGATTAATCCAAGTGATGTTAAAGTTTTAGCTTTTGTGGATTTGCATGGTGATAGTAGAGGTTTCACATGTGGGACTGCAACACAATATATTTATACTAATAAAGGTTTTATGGATTATAAAGATATGAAAGAGGCAGAGAAAGTAATTGTTGATGCTATGGGGTATGGAGTTTTTGATGATATAGTTGATGGCTTTGTAATTTATGATGATGGTACTGTTTCGGCAAATAATAAAGATTTGATTAAAAGTAAGAATGGTGGAAATTTAATAGTTAAGTCTTATTATTATGGGAATGAGAAAGATGATGGCAGGAATTTTTATCATATTTTAGGCGTTGATGATTACTTATATACGGAAGATTCGGATGGGTCAATTGTGATAAGTGAGGCAAAAGTAAATGATATTATGAAAGAAAAGGGGAGAATTGTTTTTAAGTTTGAAGATGGAAGTGATTTAGAAGTTGTGAATGAACTTAATGATTTTTTAGAGAGATGAAATGAAAAAGAAGATAAGGGTGAAGTGTTATGAATAATTATTGTACTAATTGTGGGAGAAAGCTTGATGAGGGAGAGAAAATATGTCCTGATTGTAAAGTTGAAGTAGTTTTGGAGCCTAAAGAAAAAAAGAAAATGATAAAAAGTGTTTTAATTATTACTGGGGTTTTGATATTATGTTTTATTGGTTTTAGTATTGCTAAGGAAAAGATTGATAAAATTAAAGTTAAGAAGTTACAGAAAGATTACGTGGAGCCTTATTTAAAGAAGCATTACCGAAATGTTAGTTATGCGATAGAATATGATTCGACAGGAAAATGTATAATATCTGGAAATTGTGAATTTGATGCGGCTATGGGGTGTGATGGAGGGGCTTGTGAGCCATATGAGTATTTGAGTGATAAAGAATGTAGGTCATATTATTATTCGGTTAAAATGAGGAAAAAAACATTTATCGTAACAGTTGTTTATAAAGATAAGCAATATACAGTTGTCGAGGGAAAGAATATCTATGAAAAAAGTGATAAAAAAGAGGTGTGAGTATGAATAATTACTGTCGAAATTGTGGAGAAAAGTTGGAAGAGGGGAGTAAAATTTGTGGCAAGTGTCAGGTTGTAGTAATTGACGAGAGAATAAGGGTTGATAATGGTTATATTAAGTATATTATTCTTAATCTAATACTTATTATTTTGGGAATAATAGTGCCTTTTGGTTATAAGTCTTTGTTTTTTATAGCAGCTTTTTTGGTGATACAGGCAGTAGGACAGAAATATAAGAATAATATGTTAGTTTGGTTGCTAAAGTTTTGGGAAAGTTTAATATTTTATGGTTTTTTGATATATATAGTTTATATTATGATAAGTTGTAGTTTGGTTTGTTTTTGAGATTTAGAGGTGAAAAAGTATATGAATAATTATTGTACGAATTGTGGAAAAAAGTTAGATGGCGAGATAATGTGTCCTGATTGTAAATTGGGAGTAATTGATATACCAAAAGAAAAAAAGAAGATAAAAATTTCGAAGAAATATGTTTTAGGAGTGATAGTTTTAATTCTTTTGATATATTTTTTATATCGTTTTATTTGTCGGATGAATGTTTTAAATATAACGAAGAATATGCTTAGTAATACTAATTATTCAAAGATAGTTATAACAAAAACTGAACCATGTAAAGTGTGTGCGGCTTCTTGTGATGGGGGATGTTATCAATACAAGAAAGTTTTAAATTGTTATGCTTATTATATGGATATATTT
>CANOGG010000219.1 GCA_947565485.1 uncultured Mycoplasma sp.
TATATAATAAAATTCTATAATAGAATTATTTTTAATACAATTGATAATGTCATAGTTATATATTTGGGCGAGTTCAAGATAACTTTGTTCGCCCTTTTTTAAATATTCATGGTTGCTTTCGACTTCATCAGGTAATTCTTCGCGATGCTCTTTTAGAATACAGGCGTATTCATAAGGAAGATATAAAAGAATAGTTTTGTCAGGACGAGGTAATTCTAGAATGTCATGTTCTAGAGTGAGAATTTTTTCATAAAATTTTAAGCGTTCATCCTTATCAGTGATTAGACCACCACGGTGAGCTAGATTACTGGAGCTGTAACGGTCAAGAATGACAAAATCAGATTCGTTTAAGTATTTATTTAAGGTTGGTAAGTGATACCTGCGGTCAGCAGCATAATACATGCAGGCGGTAAGACTATCAATTTCGCCTCCTCCTTCAGGAAAGAAACCATGGGTTTCGCGAAGAAGTTTCTCACACATCTTGGGTTTACCTAAGAGACAGGCCCCAACGATATAGCCAGTTGGAGTGTCATATCTTGGAAAAGGCATGGTAGCGACTTTGTAACCATCTTTTTTTAATCTTTCAATCACAAGTTTAGATTGGGTAGCTTTGCCAGAACAATCAGTTCCTTCAATAACAACTAATTTACCGCGCATTATTTTTTACTCCTCTCTAAAGTTTTAAGACGACCACATGTTTCTTTGCCTTCTTTGCAAACGCCAAGAGTTACACATGATGGACCTAGAATAGTATTAAATATCTTAGCATCATCAAGTTTGGATACTTCTTCATGCAGACCACTAGCAGCTTCGCGGATTTCCCATTGGGCTTTAGCGCATTCTCTAAGACTTAAGATATGTTTTAGAGTTTTACCATCCATGTTGGTAGTGACGTTAACCATATTGCCTGAGAGTGTAAAATAGATTAGGTCTTCAGGACGAATGTGGTAATCATCTTTAAAATGATTGTAGACTGCGACATTATTTGTAAAGACTTCTTGGAAGTCAGAGAGACAAATATTTTTTACTTTAGGTGGTATTTTATACTGACTTAAGTCAACGATAGGAACAAAATCAGGGACTAATATTTGATGGGTCCGGTGACGGGTCAGATGAGTTAAGACAGCAAAAGATAGTGGAACTTGAAATTCAAAGTTTACGCCAGTTAGTTCGAGGCCATCTGATGAGTGAGCAATCTTATGCATTAAGACAGAAGCAAACTCGGGATGGTTGGTTTTTATTTCAGTAAGAATGCGAGTAGCTTCACTTTCGTTATACTGGTAACGACGCATTAAAGCAAGTTTTAAAATAGTATCATCAATATTTGGTGTATGATGTAAAATTTCAGGTTTAGGTAATATTTCATAGTTTTTGGTAGTTACGAAATCTCTTAGGTAAGTGTCTACTTCATCATGTTCTTTTTCAGGAACGTTTGCGATATCATCAAGAAGATATGGAACTTCAGTGATGGCAATATTTAAGAGTTTTTCGCCAAATTCACGAAGTTCAGTTATTTTAGCATATTTAGTTTTGGTATATTTAATTATCATATCTTTTAAAACGTGGGCATCAATACCCATGATGATGTTTGAGTGATAGCAGTACGGTAAGATAAACCGCGCATCTTCAAGAGTTACACCTTGGTCAATAAATTCAGAATATTTATGAAAGAGACTTTTCATGTACTCTTGGTATTCTAACTTGATAGCATCATTGTTAGGTAAGAGTTTACCATTTTCATCATGAAAGTCAGGAGTGTAGAAACCACATGTAGAAAAATCAACTTCCCGACGAGATTTGATGGTAAAAGAACAAAGGCGTTCTTCAATGATGGTTTGTTCAATTACAGGAGTAACATCTTTGATGGCAAAGACTAGGTAGTCATGGTCAGTTATGGAATTATGACCCATGTTAGTGACTCTTTTGATGTAGTTTAAGTTGGTTTGATAGTCTTTTTCTTCACTAAGCTTTAGGACTTCAAAGATATTTCCGGAAAACCGTGAGAGGCGGCCGGCAGTCGAGACAATATTGGCCCGATGCTCTTTTTCGAGTTCTTGTACTGTAGCAATTATTGCTTCAGGATTTGTGACATTACCCTTTAATAATTCTTTTAGTTTAGCATAATCTAATGCTCCGATTAGTTCTATTTTCATATTATATCCTCCATTTAAAAAAATTGTAGCATATATTTTTTTCTTTGAAAATAGAAATGCGTAAATTTGACGTTTTTATTTTTTAGTTTTAAGAAAAAAAGTGGGTTGGACTATTTTTTTAAGTTTCGACTTTAGGTTTGTATTTAGTGATGATTTTATTGATGTAGCGAAAACCATATTTGGTATAGTCGATATCTTTTAGGAGTTCGTCGTAATCAAGGGTTTGGTCTTCTAGTTTGCTTGAAAGATATTTTTTGATAGTATCTTTAGTGATATTTTCAAAAGTAATGATGTCATCAAAACGGCCTAAAAATTCTTCACTAAAGTATTCAGTTAGATTTTTATCTTTTAGTTC